>CAIZGQ010000558.1 GCA_903932565.1 uncultured Hyphomicrobiales bacterium | reverse complement strand
GCTTTATGGTCACCCGTCGCATGCTTGAAATGTTCAAGAAAAAAGCTCCTAAAGCTGATGCGGCTGGAACTAAATAAACCTAGAACAATACCAAAATGATTTACCAATACTATCAGCTTTGAATACATCTACAGAGGGAACAATTAGGTGGTGTACTCCTTCAATACATCCCCGTTCTCCAATAGTACGTGGAATTTACGAAACTGATATTTCAATTTCTTATCATAAATTTGGAAATCCTTCCTTAAACACAGGAATTGCAAAGCTTCGCAAAATTGCTGTCGGATGCAAAGCGGCCGCTATTTGTTTTAGGCGGGAGCCATTGGTCGGCCGAAGCCAGACTGAAGTTCCAAGCCTTTGCAGACAGTAGTGGTGTCCCAGTTGCAACAAGCTATCGGCGGTCAACTTTGTTTGATCCGCTGCATCCACAATATGCCGGTGATCTCGGCCTTGGGCCCAACCCCAAGTTGGTAGCACGAGCAAAAGAATCAGACCTTCTGATCATTCTTGGCGGTCGATTGGGTGAAATTCCCTCGCAGGGCTACACTCTGGTGAATGCGCCAACGCCTCAAATGAAGATGGTGCATGTTCACCCCGGTGCGGAGGAACTGGGCCGTGTTTATGCACCGGAACTTGCAATCCACGCGACACCCGCAAAATTTGTTGAGGCTTTGTCAGATTTGAAAATTGCGTCCAATCCGGATTGGCGCATGCAGGCCGACGTGGCACATGCACAATTTTTGGATTGGACATCTGAAGCAACGCCACAACCCGGCGATGTCAATCTCGGGAGCATCATGACGTGGCTGCGCGATCATGTGCCCACCGATACGATCCTGTGCAACGGCGCGGGCAATTACGCGTCATGGATTCACCGCTTCTATCGCTTCCGCGATTATATGACTCACGTGGCGCCGACATCGGCGTCCATGGGGTATGGCTTGCCGGCCGCGATCGCCATGCAGCGCTTGCACCCCGGACGGCTTGTTCTTTCCGTCAATGGTGATGGTGACTTCTTGATGAGCGGGCAGGAGTTTGCGATTGCCGTTCAGTACAAACTCCCGATCATTGTCATCATTGCGGACAATGGCATGTACGGCACCATTCGGATGCACCAGGAGCGGGAGTTTCCTGACCGTGTGTCTGCGACAGAACTGCATAATCCGGATTTCGCGGCTTATGCGCGGGCATTTGGTGGCTTTGGGGTAACGGTGTCAAAGACTGCAAAATTCGCAGACGCCTTCGAAGCCGCACGCGCGTGTGGACTGCCGTCCATCATTCATCTCAAAATCGATTCAGATGCCATTCTGCCCGGCACGACCCTGACAAAAATTCGCGAGCAGGGGCGGTCAAAATAGCACTGGCCCCTCTAGCTATGGGCGAAGTCCCAGTACAGCTTACGGGCTCGTGTGTAGATAGGACCCGCTTCAAGGTTGCGATCGTCAATTCGAATGACGGGTGCGACCTTGGCAAAGTTGCCTGTTGAGAAAATCTCGTCAGCCTTTTCAAAATCTCGATATTTCAAGGTTGTTTCGACGACCTCAATGCCATCTGCGCGCAACAGATCGATAACGCGACGCCGCGTGATTCCGCTCAGGAATGTGCCGTTGGGCACAGGTGTAAAAGCCACACCATCTTTCACCATAAACACGTTTGAATTGCCAAACTCCGCCACGTTGCCAAGCATGTCGAGCATCAGGCAATTGTTAAATCCGCGGTTTTGAGCTTCGCGTAACGCGCGTGAATTGTTGGGATAAAGGCACGACGCCTTTGCATCAACCGGTGCATTTTCCATGGTGGGCCTGCGAAACGGCGACAACGTGATCGCCGAGCCTGTTGGCTTCGGCATTGGCGCTTCATAGATCGACAAGCACCAATTTGTCGTTTCGGGATCAAACAGAACGCCGCCACCGCTGCCGTTTTCCGCCCAATACATGGGGCGGATGTAAAGTTCAGCGGCATCGCCAAAACGCCGAATGCCGTCGTTGGCAAGTTCGAGCCAGCGCTCAGCCGTAACAACAGGCTTCAAGTCAAATTTTGTTGCTGACAGGTTGATCCGCTCGCAATGCCGATCGAGATCAGGCGCGACGCCTTCAAAGGCGCGTGCACCGTCGAATACGGTAGAACCGAGCCACGCCGCATGGGTCCGTGGCCCCATGATCGGAACGTTGCCTTCATGCCACGCGCCTTGAAAGAAAGTCAGCGTTTTGGAGAAAGACGAAACTGCGGTCATATGGGAAGTCCAACGCAAAAACGATATGAAACGTCAGCATAAGGTTTGAGTGTTTTTCAGACTCTTAACGAAAGCAATTTATCGTGGCGCCAACCTGAACTTCGACCGTTGCGGTTGAGGGAAACCGCTGGCAGCTGCTGTGTCCCATGTCTCTTGACCCACTCGCCAAGCGCTTTCTGGCCATGACTGCGGCGGGAACAGCTCGTGTCACCAAAGATGTTAGCACGGCCGCGCGCCGCGAGTCCCTTGTCAAGCTTATGCAATTTGCGGCGGCGGATAACCTGACAAAGATCGCCATTGACGGCTTTTTGCCAGGCGCATCAAGTCCAATTCCTTTCCGGTTTTACATCCCCTCATATGTTGAAGCGCAGGTCAGTCCAGGCCTGCTATTCATGCATGGCGGCGGCTTTGTGGCCGGAAGCATTGAGACGCACGATGTGATCTGCCGAGCTTTGGCGGAAGAAAGTGGCTGTCGGATCCTATCGATTGATTACCGGCTGGCACCCGAGTTTCCGTTTCCAGCCGCCATTGAAGACGCGATGGCGGCAACGTCATGGATGTTTGAAAACGCAGAGAGACTCGCGATTGATACAAACGAAATTGGCATTTCTGGTGATTCCGCCGGCGCAACGTTGGCCGCGATTGTCTGTCAGGAATTTGGCTTATTGGATCGAGTCCCAAGGATCAAACTCCAATGTTTGATTTGCCCGGTATTGGATTTTGCGCAAGATTGGCCGTCTCGGCGTGAGTTTGCATCTGGCTTCTTGATTGATGCAGAGACCTTGGCTGCTGACTTTGCTGATTATTGTTCGAGCTCGGTGCGCAAAGATGATCCCCTGATCTCGCCCCTCCAGGGCATCAGCTTTCGACATCTGCCTCGGACGATCATTCATACCGCTGAATGCGATCCATTGCGTGATGAAGGTAATTCCTATGCGGAACGGCTTTCGGCCTCAAATGTTGACGTTTTGCACCATTGTCACCCGGGCATGGTCCACAACTTTCATGCGTTGGGAAAAATCTTACCGCAAGGACGCGCCGTTCTGAAGCAGATCGGGCTGCAGATACGCAATTCCATGGCCGAAGGATGATTATTTTTTTTAAATCGCCAGAAAATCAAAATGGTTAAAGCGCGTTCACTTTTGAACATGAATGACGGCGAAACGCTTGTCGTATATGACGTTCGATTTGGCTCAAAATAGTAAGCATGTTTGCGAAATAGACTTGTTGCAAGGGCTCTTTACCGAAGAAGCCTGCTTAATTTTTCAAGCAAATATGTCATAACAGACCTCATATCGCACAATGATCGTGCCTTGCGGGTGTCCCATGCGTCAAGAAACAATTGCCATCCATGCGGGCTATGAGCCAGATCCGACAACAAAGTCCGTCGCTGTGCCAATCTATCAAACCGCAGCCTATGCGTTTGATAGCGCAGACCATGGCGCAGCACTTTTTAATCTCGAGGTTGAAGGCTACCGTTATAGCCGAATTGCAAACCCGACGAGTGCAGTCCTTGAAGAGCGCGTTTGTGAGCTTGAGGGTGGTGTTGGTGCCCTTGCGGTGGCGACGGGCCAGGCAGCCCTTCATTTCGCCTTGGTCAACCTGGCTGACACAGGCGGCAACATCGTCACTGTTCCGCAACTCTACGGCACGACACACACACTTTTGGGACATGTTCTCCCACGTCAGGGGATCACCGGTAAATTCGCGACCACGGACCAGCCCGATGCGATTGAGCGTCTGATTGACGAGAACACCAAGGGCATTTTTGTTGAATCTATCGGCAATCCGGCTGG
>CAIZGQ010000557.1 GCA_903932565.1 uncultured Hyphomicrobiales bacterium | reverse complement strand
CTGCTGATGCAGGCCTGGGCCACCTGGTGCAGCACCGAGCGCAAGCCGGCCACTGTCACCAGCCTGGACGAAGCACGCAAGACCAACACGGCCGCCTGACCGACTCAGGCAACCACGCACAAGGAGATTGCACCATGGCAGATCCACGCAACCCCGTTGTCCTGAAGGCCGAGCAGTGCATCGAGCGGCAGCAGCAGATGGTTACCCTCGCCAGATCCGCCAGGGCGGCGCTGGATGCCGCCCAAGCCTCTCAGGCAGGTGGCAGCGCCATGGAGGCGCTACACTTGGTGCAGGCGCTGCAGGAGGCCCTCGACAGCCATTTTGACGAGCTCGAGCAGCTGCAGGAGGCAATCGCCTGTCTGCCGGTGGCCGCCTGAGATGAGCGACCATGGGGAAGGCTTCGACCTGGCCAACTTCTGGGCCTGGGCGACAACCCCGGGCAACCTACCGGCGGCCGAGCTGCAGAAGCTCCTCGATGCAGACCGGCCGCCGGTCGAGTGGCCTCGCACCTGGGACTATGCCGGCGGCATCGAGGCCATCAAGGCGCAGATCGATCAGGCCAATGCTTCCCGGGACGAGTTGGCTTGGCAACTCGCTGCAATAATCGCCAACCTACCCGAATCAATGCGGGCATCAGCGCAAAGCATGGAAAAGCTGCAGGGCTGGCTCGCCGCCCGGAAAAACCTCGACCAGCCCGGGGGCTACGGCGACACCTGGGTGAAGATTCAGGCCGAGTTCGATGCCCGCCCCGAAGGCGAGACGATCAACAAGTTTGCGAAAGGCGCAGCCACGCGCCACCCCATAACCGAAAAGACCATCAAGAACCGGCTTTACAAGAGGTAACCCGGAGCCCCCAGCGGGTTACCTTCAGCCCCCTCCGGGCAATATCGGGCCGCTATGGCCCTTTGGATACTAGGTCGTCCCGACTTAATCCGAAGGAGCACAGCATGGCCCGTATGTTTATCCGCCTGCCGGCAGTCATTGCCGAGACCGGACTTTCGCGCACCACCATCTATCGATTGATCGGGCTCGGCCTGTGGCCCCACCCGGTGGCTATCGGTCTCCGAGCAGTGGGCTGGCCAGCCTCGGAAGTTGAGGCCTTGAACGCCGCACGCATCGCCGGCAGGAGCGCCGACAAAATCCGCGAGCTAGTGCGCAACCTGGAGGACGCGCGCCAATCCCTGAACGAAGCTGCATAACGGGGCCCGCCAATGCTCCAGAAAACGCAAAGCCCCGGGGCCGCCACCCCGAGGCCTCACCTGACGCTGCGCTCCTGCATCGACAACGCACCCGACTACGTGAAGGAAACACCATGGATGCGCAGAGCAATTCTAGCGCTCCCTGCTTGGTCACGCGCGGACTGGATGCGGCTGTGCACCAGCGACGAGCGCCGGTACTGCCGCCGGGTATTCAAGGGCGAAGCCAGGGCGAGCGGCTGGCCCGAGGACGTAGATTGGGTGGTCGCTGAAGATGACAAATTCCCCGACTGCACGCTCATCTCCCGCACACCCGTTCGAGGGCCGAGCGGCCAACGGCTCGACCGGCAACTGGACGCGGATGCTTGCCTCCGCCTGCTCAATCGGGGCACCGGCGACCGGGTGCTCGGGCCGAATGACGTGCGCGCAGTCCTGCGAGGTGAGTCATGAGCGCGCAACCCCTGCACGTCAACCAGGCCGCCCTGGTGCGCGCAGCCGCCGCCGAGTATCTGGCCGCCGGTTTCGCCCTGGTGCAGATCCCGCTGGGTACGAAGGGGCCGCGCACGGCTGGATGGAACCGGCGCGAGAAGGCCATCCGGCGGCTGGAGGACCTCCCGCCGAATGCGGTGGGGATCGGCCTGTGCCACGCCTGGTCCGGCACCTGGGCGCTGGACGTCGACAACTGGCAGAAGGCAAGCGCCTACCTGACGAACTGGGGAGTGGACCTGCAAGGCCTGTGGGACGCCCCTGAGGCCGTGCGAATCATCAGCGGCCGTCAGGGCCGGGGAAAGCTGCTCTATCGGCTGCCGGATGGCGTGCAGCCGTTCCGCACCGTGAACCAGAGCGAGCAGCACGGCCTCGAGTTCCGCTGTGCAGATGGCGGTGGGCAGACGGTGCAAGACGTCATGCCGCCGTCAATCCATCCCGACACCGGCAGCGCTTACCTGCTCGAGCTGGGGATGGCCGCCAGCCTCGATGCACTGCCGGAAGCGCCGGCCGTGCTCATGGAACTGATTGGTGCTGTTCGAAGTGCTGAGCCGGCGGCCGCAAATTCGCTGGCAACCGTGACTGCCGAGGATGCTGCGCGCCAGCTGGAGGAGCTGCGGGGCGCACTTCAGTTCATACCCTCCGATGATCGCGACACCTGGCAGAGGGTGGGCCATGCGCTGAAACCCCATGGGGAGGCCGGCCGAGCCATCTGGCTTGAGTGGAGCGCCACAAGCCCCAAGCACCAGCCTGAGGCCGACAGCAGGACTTGGGACACCTTCCGGCCCACCAGCACCGGCCCGGCCGCCGTGTTCAAGCTGGCACAGGCGCAGGGCTGGGTTAATCCGAAGTCCCGGGAAGCCATCGAGGCCGCTGCCACCGCCGACGAGTTCGAAGACCTCAGCCAGGCGGCCAAAAGACCGAACCCTTACAGCATCCAGTGGGGTGTGACGGTTGACCTGGCCGCCGCACTGCAGAGCCGCTACTTCATCAAGGGTGTGCTCGACCGCGCCGAGCTGGGGATCATCTTCGGTGCGCCAGGTGCGGGTAAATCGTTCCTCGTGCTCGATATGGCCTTGGCCATAGCCAGGGGCGTGCCGTGGCGTGAACACCGCGTGCAGCAGGCGCGGGTGGTGTACTTCACGCTGGAAGGAAACGCGGGCTTTCCGAGGCGTTTGGCGGCCTACCAGGAGCACCACGGGATCGACCTGTCCGCCTTGCCGTTCGCGCAGGTAGGCACCGGGCTTGACCTGCGCAACAAGGTGAACGTCGAGAACCTGATCGACGCCATCGAGGCGGCCGGTGGTGCCGAGCTGCTGGTGTTGGACACCTTCGCAAGGGCTACGCCAGGCGCGAACGAAAATGCATCTGAGGACATGGGGCTGGCCTTGAGGAACGCTGCCGAGATCCACCAGGCCACCGGCGCTATGGTGCTGCTGGTGCATCACAGCGGAAAAGACCAGGCCAAAGGTGGGCGCGGCTGGTCAGGACTGAAAGCCGCCGCCGATGTCGAGCTCGAGGTGCTGCGCGACGGCGACTATCGGGCAGTCAAGCTCACCAAGGTCAAGGACGGAAAAGATGGCGATGAAATTGCCTTCAGCCTCCAGATTGTGCCCCTGGGTGTGGATCAGGACGGAGACGCGGCCAGCAGCATGGTCCTGTCGTCGCGGGGGGCAGGCCAGCGAAGCAGGCAGCCGAAAGGAGCACGGCAGAAGCAGGCCCTGCGCATCCTGCAGGGACTGTTCGAAATGGATGATCAGCCCGTCGCCTTGAATGCCCTCATCGCAGCGGTGGTGCAGGACATTCCGCACGACACCGGCACGACCAAGCGAGACACACGGCGAGGCACGGTTATGGAGGCCATCGAGGGGCTTCAGCTCGCAGGGTTCATCACCATCGAGCACGGCATGGTGGCCCCTCGATGAGTGCGCAGGAAATGCAGGAAAGTGTAGGAAATGCGTTTTCCGTTTTCCTGCAAAACCACCTGTTCTATGCAGGAAATGCAGGAAATCCCTTTAGGGTTCCTGCATTCCCTGCAGGTGTTGCGACCCCTTTCCTGCAGCTTTTTACATCCCTTCTGGCGGTAGTGTTATGACCTCCCCGGAAGCGGCAAAGGCTGCCCGCCGTGCTGAGCTGCTCGCCCGCCGCGCCGCCCACCTGCATCGGAAGGCAGAAGCGTTGACGAATCTATCGGCCTTCCATGCTGGCCGCCGAATGGCTGCTGCCCGGTCAGGGTATGAGCCCGAGCTGCGCAGGAAGCTGGATCGTTACAGGTTGGACCTGGTGAAGGCGCTCGCCAAGGTCACCACCGTTGCACTCGCAGCCGGGCAGACCATCAACGCCGCTGCCGAGCGCGAGGGCTTTGATTACGTGCAGGGGATTGCAGAGGCAGCCGGTTTTGCGCCAGCTACTGCAAAGACCTGCGCCACAGCTGCCGCGTCATATCCACATCTGGCGCGTGAAGCTTGGCGGAAGGCTCACCTTGATCATCTGACCCTGTTCGACCCAAACGGGAATGTTGCCGCCGTCCTGCAGGCCCTTGCCGCGCTGCTGGCGGACGCGCCGACCCGGCGGCCTCCCAGCCCAGAAGCCCTCGCGCGGAGCCTCAACCTATGACTGCGCGCACATCACCGCCCCCACGCACCAGAGCCCGCCCTTCCCCCTATTCGATCCGCAGCCCGACAAGCTGCCCCGCGCACGCGAAGCCAGCGACCGGCAACTTTCAACATGAGACCACAAGGAACCTGATCAAATGACTATCACCGCCAAAATGGCCGACGGGACGACACTGGAATTCCCGGACGGCACGGACACCAGCGTGATCCAGCGCACCGTGAAAAGACTGATCGCGGAAAATGCGGCCACCGACAAAATTGACGTGCGCATGCCTGACGGCACCATCGTGAAGGGCGTGCCGTCAGGCACGACGAAAGCGGAGCTTGCGCAAAAGTTGCGAAAGTCCGGCATGTCGGTGCCCGCGGACTGGCTGGCCGCAGAAAAGCCAAAGGCTGCAATGCCCGAGCCGTCTGGGTGGGACCAGGCGCTATCCGCACTCAAAAAGGGCACTGGGGACGTAATCACCGGAGTGGGCGCGCTGCCGACAATGATTGCCGACGCGCCGGGCCACCTGGTGAACGCCGGGGCCGCCGCGCTCGGCTCCAACTTCCGCGTGCCCAGCTTCGCGCAGGGCCAGCAGGAAGTGCTGCAACGTTACGGCATGGCCTCAGACCCCGGCTTTGGCCGCGTGCTCAGGCAAGGGCTGGCAGGGCTCGCAGGCGGCCTGCCCGTGGGTGGCGTAATGGCAGGTGCTGGGGGAGTTGTGGGCAACGTGGGCCGCGCAATGGCCGCCCAGCCGATCCAGCAGGCAATCGGGACCGGCGTCGGCGGCCTGACCGGCGAAGCGCTGCGGCAGATCGGTGCGCCGCCCCTGGTGCAGATGGGCGGCTCGATGCTGGCCGGTGGCGCTGCGGGTATCCCACGCGCGTCTGATGCCGCCCGCCGCCTGGCCGAACGTGGTGTGCAGATGACCCCCGGCCAGCTGCTCGGCGGTGGCGCGAACACGGTCGAGCAAGCGCTAACATCAATGCCCGTGGTCGGTGGCTTTATTGGCAACGCTCGCGGGCAGGGTGTGACCACGTTCAACCAGGCGGTTTTGCAAAGGGCCCTTGATGCGGTCGGCGCAAAAATGCCGAAGGGTTTGAACGCGGAACAGCAGCTCAACCACACGCGGGAGACGCTGGGCGCGAATTACGACCGCATCCTTGGCGGTATGAAGGGCGACCTGCATGCCAAGCCCGCCGCCGGGACTGCGGTGCCGGGGCAGATACCGCCGCCACCCGCCCCGTCTTTGTTCGACGAGTTGAGCGCGCTGAAAACCATGGGCAAGAACCTGCCCGCGCAGCAGTCCAAGGACCTCGATCGCATCGTTGATAACGAGATTCTCGGCAAGTTCACCAAGGGCGGCCGGGCCAGTGGCGAGACGCTGCAGGACATCAACCGCGTGCTCGAGAGCGAGATCGCCGACTTCAGCAAGAGCCAGGACCCGTACCACCAGAAGCTCGGCCAGGCGCTGAAAGAAGCGCACGCCGCAATGCGACGCATGATTGCCCGCGAGAATCCCGATCAGGCCAAGCGGCTGGATGCGATTGATGCAGGCTATGCCACGTTCAAGCAGGCACAGGCAGGTGCATCGCGCGGCAAAGATGGTTCCTACACCGCCAACCAGTTCGAGGCCGCCCTCAAGGCCAAGGACCGCAGCAAGGACCGCCGCGCCTACACCGAAGGCACCCTGCCCAACCAAGGGCTATCCAAGGACGCGCGCGAAGTGCTGTCCAATACGCTGCCAAACTCAGGCACGGCAGACCGTCAGGCCCTGATGAGCTTTTTGATCGGTGCTGGCGGCGGTGGCGCGTGGCTGGGTGGCCCGAACGTCGGTCTGGCTGGCGCGGCTGCGGGGCTTGCCGTCCCTTCGATGTACCACCCCGCCACGCTGCGCGCACTGCAGGCGGCCATGCTCAACGGCACCAGCAGAGATACACGGCTGCTCAACATGCTGAACACTGGCGCGGTCCAACTGCAGCAACCGCCGCAGTAAATGGCAATGTAAAAATCTACAAGGCTTGTATTTTTTTTGCGCAGTTCCGGGGCCTGGTGAGCGCGCGCTAGGCCCCGTCCCTACCCCCCTGGGGGGCCCCGAGTTAGGCGCAACGCTGGTGCGCACCCCAGTGCCCGGCGGCCGCCCTCGAGGGGCCCAACCGATGCGCGCCGTGGGGGTATCTGTGGGGGTAGAAAAACAAAACGCCCCGGAAGGGGCGTCCTGCCTGCATCTATGGCGGAGAGCGAGTCCGCCCAACCCGGCTCCCACCCCCTCCCAAGGCCTCCCAATAACCCCGTTACCCATCAGATACTTGTCCGAATAAATAATCCCAAATAGCCCTTTACCGTACCGTTAAATCCCGCTATGCTGTGCGGGTAGTAGTGCGGGTAAAAAATGAGGGATTCGAACATGGCGAAGGGTATCGAGCAGCTGTCAGCGCTGAAGGTCGAGAAGGCCAAGGAGCCGGGCTACTACTTCGACGGCGGCGGCCTGTACCTGCAGGTATCGAAGGCGGGCACCAAGAGCTGGATTTTCCGCTTCCGCCTCGGGCAGCGAATCCGCGAAATGGGCCTCGGCTCGTTCCAGACCTACGGCCTGGCTGACGCCCGAGCGCTGGCCGCCGAGTGCCGCAAGCTGGTGCATGCAGGCAAGGACCCCATCGAGGCGCGCAAGGCCGAGCGCAACGCCAACCTGCTCGCCAACGCCACCGCCATGACGTTCAAGGACTGCGCATCGGCTTACATCGACATGAAGGCGCACGAATGGAGCAACGCCAAGCACGCCGAACAGTGGACGGCAACGCTTGAGGCCTACGCCTATCCCACCCTTGGCGCGGTGCCGGTAGACCAGATCCAGCAGCAGATGGTGCTCAAGTGCCTGCGCGCCATCTGGGCGGACAAGACCGAGACGGCCACCCGTGTGCGCCAACGCATCGAGGCGGTTCTCGACTGGGCGACCGCCAGCAAGTTCAGGACCGGCGACAACCCCGCCAGGTGGAAAGGCCACCTCGATAAGCTGCTGCCGAAGCCGGCCAAGCTCAAGAAGGTGGAGCATCACCCCGCCCTGCCCTACACCGACGCTTACACCTTCATGCGCCAGCTGCGCGCCATGGACGGCACCGCCGCCCGAGCTCTCGAGTTCTGCATCCTCACGGCGGCGCGCACCGGCGAAGCCATCGGCGCAACGTGGGACGAGATCGACCTGGCCGGCGCTGTCTGGACCGTTCCCGCCGAGCGGATGAAGATGAAGCGCGAGCACCGGGTGGCCCTGTCTGCCGAGGCGCTGGCCCTGCTCAAGGCCCTGCCGAGGGTCGAGGGCAATCCGCACCTGTTTCCGGGACTGCGCGCCGGCAAGGCGCTCTCCAACATGGCCATGCTGAACCTGCTGGAGCGGATGGGGCACAGCGCCATCACCGTGCACGGCTTCCGCTCCACCTTCCGCGACTGGGCGGCCGAGCAGACCAACTTCCCCTCTGAAGTGGTCGAGATGGCCCTTGCGCATGCCATCGGCAACGCCGTGGAAGCGGCCTACCGCCGGGGCGACCTGCTCGACAAGCGGGCCCTGCTGATGCAGGCCTGGGCCACCTGGTGCAGCACCGAGCGCAAGCCGGCCACTGTCACCAGCCTGGACGAAGCACGCAAGACCAACACGGCCGCCTGACCGACTCAGGCAACCACGCACAAGGAGATTGCACCATG
>CAIZGQ010000556.1 GCA_903932565.1 uncultured Hyphomicrobiales bacterium | reverse complement strand
TCGCCCGCACGGCCGCGAGCTTCATCTCCTCGTTGATCGTCGTTGCATTCACATCAAGCGCGCCGCGAAAGATGTAGGGAAAGCAAAGGACGTTGTTGACCTGGTTGGGATAATCCGACCGGCCCGTGCAGATGAGCGCGTCCGGGCGCACCGCGAGCGCTTCTTCCGGCATGATCTCCGGAAACGGGTTCGCCAGCGCCAGAATCAGCGGATGCGTCGCCATCTTCTGCACCATCTCAGGCTTCAGCACGCCGCCGGCGGACAGGCCCATGAACACGTCAGCGCCGCCGATAATGTCGCTCAGCGTGCGGGCGTCGGTCTTTTGCGCGTAGACGGCCTTCCATGGGTCCATCAGCTCGTTGCGCCCGTCGTGAACGACGCCTGCGAGATCCGCGACGAAGATGTTCTTCACCTGCGCGCCCAGCAGCACGAGCATGTTGAGGCAGGCCAGCGCTGCCGCCCCTGCCCCGGAACAGACGATCTTCACGTCTGCAATGTTTTTGCCCGACAATTCGAGCGCGTTGGTGACGGCAGCACCCACGATGATGGCGGTGCCGTGCTGGTCATCGTGAAAAACCGGGATCGACATGCGCTCGCGCAGCTGCCGCTCGATTTCAAAGCACTCCGGCCCCTTGATGTCTTCCAGATTGATGCCGCCGAATGTCGGCTCAAGGGCAGCGACAACCTCGACGAATTTGGCGACGTCTTTCTGGGCGACCTCGATGTCGAACACATCGATGCCCGCGAACTTCTTGAAGAGGACGGCCTTGCCTTCCATCACCGGCTTGGCTGCCAGCGGACCGATATCACCCAGGCCCAGAACCGCCGTGCCATTGGTAATGACGGCCACAAGATTCTGGCGAATGGTCAGCTCGGCGGCCTGCGCCGGGTTCTCGACGATGGCCTCGCAGGCCGCCGCCACACCGGGGGAATAAGCCAACGCCAGATCGCGCTGGTTTCCGAGCGGCTTGGTCGCCTGAATTTCAAGTTTTCCCGGCTTGGGGGTGCGGTGATAGACGAGCGCGCCCGTGCGCAGGTCGTCCGACATTTTCGAGGCCATGGGTGCTTTCTCTAGTCGGCTGGCTTTGGAGAGAACGCGCAGCCCGTCCTCGAATCTCATAACGCACGCGGCCCGCTTGCGAAAGCCGCAGCCAATGCATCGCAGCCTTCACTTGAGGACAGGGGAAAATCCCATGTCCTGGGCAAAGCCCCCCCCCCCGCATGCCGGGAGACTAACATCGTATCACGAATGTTTTCAGATGCTTATTTGTTGCGCATCAGCAACACCTGCTGCCGAAAGCTTGATCTTGGCTATTTTGAGATCGCGACTCTGGACCATTATTGTTAAGTTCTAGCTGTGAACGGAATCACCGGTCGCACGCCGCCCTCGGAAAGACGGTTTCGCAAATGCGGGACCATCCGGGCGGGGGTGGATTTTGGGGGAGCGGTGCACTCGCAACAGGAGCCAGCTGGTCTGGCCTTTGGCGCGGAATAATCAGGACCCGATTTTATTTCTTCTGGAGGATTATCCTATGAAGCTCGTTAAGAGCCTTTTGCTCAGCGCCCCGGCCGCCGTTATGGCGTTCAGCGCAGCCAACGCCGCTGATCTGCCGTCGAAGAAGGCAGCTCCGGTTTCCTACGTCAAGATTTGCGACGCCTACGGCGCCGGCTTCTTCTACATCCCCGGCACAGACACCTGCCTCAAGGTTGGCGGTTATGTCCGCGCTGAATATTCCTACAGCCCGACGAAGACCACGACAGTGATTTCGTCGGCTGGCACAATTACAAATTCTCCGGCCAATACAGAAGATTCGCTTGGCTGGCGCGCTCGCGGCCGTATCGATCTCGATGCCCGCACCCAGACCGCTTTCGGTACCGTTCGTACGGTGATCTCCGACCGCCTTCAGTCGCGTTCAGGCTTGACGAACAATGCAGCGAATGCTTTTGCTGGCGCCGGTGCAACGGCGGAAAACACAGCGGTTGAGGCAGCTTTCGTTCAGTTCGCTGGCTTCACGGCTGGTCGTGCAGGTGAAAATTTCTCGTTCTTTCCGGGCTCGTCCCATTACTTCAACGGCTCCGGCACGTGGGCTTCATTCCCGACCGGCGTGAAGCAGTTGGCCTACACCGCCACATTCGGTGGTGGCTTCTCGGCAACGATCGCTCTTGAAGATCGTGCTGACTTCAGCAACACGTTTGCAGTTACGTCAGTTAACACAACTGCTGCGGTGGCCACGCCGAACAATACACCGCTCGTTGCTGCAAACCTGCGCCTTGATCAGGCTTGGGGTTCTGCACAGTTGATGGGTGCCGTGACGAAGAATGAAGCTACCGCCGCGCAGACCGGTGTCTTTTCATCGCAGAGCGTTTCGAAGACTGGCTTCGCCATCGGTGGCGGCGTCAAGTTCAACCTTCCGATGCTTGCCGCCGGTGATCAGCTTTGGTTGACGGCAGCTTACGCTGAAGGCATCAACGATCTTGTTGGTTACATGTCGTCCAACAACGGCGATCAGGCCAGCTCGCTTCGTGGTTTCACTCGCAATGACAACAGCTTCTATGTTGCTCGCAATGCGGCAGGTGCTATCGCTTCCGGTCAGGAAAAGGCCTACGGCTTCGGTGCAATCTTTACGCACTACTGGCTGCCGACTTTGCGGACCAACCTTATGGCTTCGTATGGTCGCTTTACACCGCCGTCCATTGGTTCACTCGGCAACACATTCGTCACTGCCGGTGGCTTGACGACAGCTGGTGCAACGGGTGGTGGCCTGAGCAAGGCAACCGTGTATCAGCTTGCTGCTAACCTGATCTGGACGCCGGTTTCTGGTCTTGATATTGGTGCCGAGGTCGCTTACCGCAACCTGAAGCAGTCGGTTGATGCTACCTACATCGCAGTAGCACCGACCGTTCTTGGCGCAGTCAACCCGAACGAAGTGTCCGGCCGTCTCCGCGTCCAGCGCTCGTTTTGATCTGACGCCTCCGGGCATCAGTCAGTCGTAGTTAAGAACCCCGGTGCGCAAGCATCGGGGTTTTTTGTTGTTTGAAGG
>CAIZGQ010000555.1 GCA_903932565.1 uncultured Hyphomicrobiales bacterium | reverse complement strand
TGGGCCATCCATTGGGGCCGGGCACGACAGCCATGCGGTCCGAGCGCAGAACATAAAGCTCGCGCACCTCACCATCGACGTTGGCCGCCTCCACATACGCATTGCCAAATAGAAGCAGATTCGTGAACAGCGATTCCAGAAACGTGATCCCGACATCGGTGGGATTGGGCCGGGCAAGAAGCGCAAGCGCTGGATGATCGGGCTGCTCGAAGCGGCCCTCATAAGCGCGCCAGGGAATAGTCGCCGCAGACTCTGCAATGGTGCGCACGCAGCGAAAGACGATGGCATTTCGCTCATAGCCGGCGCGCGTCAGCTCCACAGAATTGCGCGGGGTCCAGCGCGCCAATCCCATGGACAGATGTGCGATGAGGGCAGCGGCGCGTGATTGTTTTGTATCGAGCGCGGTCGTTGGCGCAGGCGCGCTCACGCCCCGCAAGCGGGACAGGAAAGAAGCCATGAACATGTCCCCGAAATGCGGTTTGAAAAAAATAACGTCTTTGAAAAAACTCTACAGTCGTCGCATCTGCGGCACCGGAGGCGCTGGTTGCAATGCGAGCGCATGCAGCGCCCAGACCAAGGCATCAAGCCTGTCGGGGCTTTTGCCGTTGGGCAATCCCTCCGGCCCGAAGGCGCACATCTCATCCTCGAGCTCGGGAAATGTGCCCACGTGCCGTACACGCCCCCGCTCGTATAATTGTGCGACGGGTGCCGCGCGCAGATACTTGCCACGCGTGGCGCGCACTTGAGTGACCGGCACAGCGGCATCAACAGCGCTGATGACAGAGGCCACCATGTCACCGCCCTGGTTCACCTCGGCCACCAAAGCATCCGCGTCCCACTTGTGCCAGAGCGCCACAGCGATACGGGCCCATACATCGGGACGCGCCGCGCCGACACTAGCGTCTTCCAGCACATGCAGAAATCCATCTGCGTCAATGCCAGCGGCAACAATTCCACATTTGTCAGCCCGCTTGTGGGATGAGGCTGGCGGGTCAATTGCAACGACGATCTTCAGCAAGTTCGGTGCTTGCGCGCAGCGCGTTTGCTCCAGCATGTCGCGGGTCCACAACCCGTCGCTGCGCTCTTCCAGCAATTCACCATCGAGTTCCTGGCGACCCAAGCGCGTGCCCGCGTACCGGCCCACCACCAGATCGAGAAAGGCTGGCGATAGATGCTTTGCATTTGCAAGGGTTGCGGCACGGGTCAATGCGGTGCGCGGATCGCCCAGTAAGCGCCGCAAAATAGGCACGGCGCGCGGCGTCGTCGTCACCATTTGGCGAGGATGCTCGCCGAGGCGAAGACCAAACTGCAACATGTCAAAGGTCTCCTCAGAATGGGGCCATTTTGCCAATTCATCCAACCAGGCGGCTTCAAATTGCGGACCACGAAGCGATTCGGGATCTTCCGCTGAAAACGTCTGCGCTGTGGCCCCGTTGGGCCATTCAAGCCGCCGACGCGAGGGCTCCCATAGAGGTCGCTCGTCCGGACGATGGACGGACAGAATGCCAGAGACGCCTTCCACCATCACATCGCGCACCTGGCTCGTTGTTTCACCCACAAGGGCAATACGACCCACCGGCGTCAACGCATATCCTGGGAGGCCAAGGGCAAGTCCACGAATGAATTCTGAACCTGCGCGCGTCTTTCCGGCGCCGCGCCCGCCCATGATCAGCCAAACGGTCCACGGCCCGCCGCCCTGCGCGTGGCGTGGTGGAAACTGGTCCTCCCGCGCGGCCTCGTACCAGGCGTCTGTGAAGCGTTCGACTTCCGTCTTCGTCCAATCTTTTAAGAGGTCATCGGCCAGGTCCTGAGACTTGAAGGCGTTCGAGCTTGGCAATGAGATCCGCCCGCAATGCGGCCATGTCACGGGGAGGTCGCTCGGCTCGGTCATGGCCTCCCTTTCGACGCGGTGTTGCTTCAGCATTTTCAAGACGGCGCAATTCCACCACCGCTTTTACAAGGCTTGTGAGAAAGCGCGCATCCCGTTCGACAATCTGCGTGTCGGGCCGTGCGAGAGCGTTCCCCACACTTGAGATTTCATGCACCAGCGTCGCTTCAACACGGCGCGCAATGGCACCCGTATCGAGCGCACTGGCGCTGAGCGTCCCGGCTTCCAAATGATCTTCCGCCGTCTGTGGATCGTCAGCCCGGACATCAATGTGCGCAGGAGCAGCGATGGTTTTGGCAACGGTCTGCGGCGTGCGGCGGCGCTGTTGCGGGCGGGCGGTCACAACGTGTTGGTCCGTCGCGGTGTTTTGGATCCAACCTTTTTCGCGCATCAATTTGCGAAACGTGGCGGGTGTCACGCCCAGACCGCGCGCCAGCAAAGGCACGGGTGCCAGCCCGGATTCAAAAGCACGGCGCACCTGCCGCAGACGCGCCAGGGAAATCGATTTTTGGACCATGTTGATCCTCTGCAAAAAGGATTGAGTTACCTTAGGTAAGCTTCGGTCTTCGCTGCTGAAAGATCGAGGCGCATAATGCCGTCATTGCAAAACGTCGTTTTCAGGTTGTTCAAAATGTTAGACGGTTCTTATTCTGCAATCTTTCGAAGTTCCCTCTGCCACGGCAGTGGCATTATTATTTTCTCTGGCAGCAAAATTCTTGGTGGCGACAGCCATGCGTTTTATTCGGGCTATTTCAAGCGCTCGCAAGGCCAGATCTTTGCCAGCATGACAACCAATCTGCACACACCACCAAAGGTTGAGATCGTTCTCTTCCAACGCGACAAGATGTTCGTCGATTTTAAAGGGACAATCGAAGGTAAAACCATTTCACTGGAAGGCGTTTGCCTCGACGTGCCAGGACTTGTTATCAAAGCCGACCTGCAGCTTTTGCAGGGCCTTTGACACAACGTTGTCTCTGACCAGTTGGCGTCTGTGACCAGATGGCATGTTGGAAATCATTAACTCCCTGACCAGACCGCTGTGTCAGTGAAGCGCCCCGCCGCTTTCGCAATTCTTGAACATGACCCAAACCTAGCTCAACAGCGTCACGGTGTCAAGCTTAAATTCCTATATAGGGCAAATTAGCCTATAAGCGGCTCACCTCCCGCGCGACCGCGACACCAGCCGTTCCCATCAGCGCTCTCCTGCGTTACCTCTGGCAAATCCCCCGAGTCAGGAGACCCGCATGGCCGCGCTCGAAACCACGCTCGCCCGCATTGATGAGAACAAGGCCGCTGCCCTGGCACGGCTATTTGAGCTGTTGGCGATCCCCTCGGTCTCCACGGACCCCGCCTTTGCCCCGCAATGCCAGCGCGCCGCATCCTGGCTGCAGGCGCAGCTCACAGAGCTTGGATTTGAAGCCTCCGTGCGCGTCACGCCGGGCCATCCCATGGTCGTGGCGCAGGCCAAAGCGACGCGCCGCGACGTGCCCCATGTGTTGTTTTACGGCCATTATGACGTGCAGCCCGCCGACCCGCTGGAGCTCTGGCAAACCGATCCGTTTGCACCGCGTCTAAGCGATGCGCCCACCGGCCAACAGATCGTGGCGCGCGGCTCGTCGGACGACAAAGGCCAGTTGATGACGTTTTTGGAGGCCTGCCGCGCCTTTCGCGACACGGGCGGCCTGCCCTGCGACATCACGATT
>CAIZGQ010000554.1 GCA_903932565.1 uncultured Hyphomicrobiales bacterium | reverse complement strand
GGACGTCGTGTCTGTTCACGCCGGCCCAAAGACCTTGAAGGAAGCCGTCAATGAAGCCATGCGCGACTGGGTGACGAACATCCGCGACACGCATTACATCCTCGGCACGGCTTACGGCGCGCATCCGTATCCCGTGATGGTGCGGAATTTCCAGCGCATCATCGGCGACGAGGCGCGCGCGCAGATTTTGGAAAAGGAAGGGCGCCTGCCCGACGTGCTTATCGCCTGTGTCGGCGGCGGCTCGAACGCCATCGGCCTGTTCCACCCCTTTCTGGATGATCGCTCCGTGCAGATCTTTGGGGTAGAGGCGGCTGGGCATGGGCTCGAAGTTCCCGATGGCCATGCGGCGTCGCTCGCTGGTGGCAAGCCGGGCGTCCTCCATGGCAATCGCACCTACTTGCTGATGAACGACGACGGCCAGATCCTGGAGGGCCATTCGATCTCGGCGGGCCTCGATTATCCTGGCATCGGCCCTGAGCATGCATGGCTTCGCGATATCGGCCGTGTGACCTACCTGTCCGCAACGGACAAGGAGGCACTCAATGCCTTCCAGCTCTGCAGCACGATGGAGGGCATCATCCCCGCTCTTGAGCCCGCCCACGCGCTGGCGCAGGTCCTGAAGCTCGCCCCGACCCTGCCCAAGGACCATCTGATGGTCATGAACATGTGTGGCCGCGGCGACAAGGACATCTTCCAGGTGGCAGAGATTCTGGGCGGCATGTGAGCGGAACGAGTTCTGTCGCAGTGCTGCCCCCTCACCCGGCGCGGCCCAAACCCGGCTTCAGCCGGGGTTTGGTGGCAGAGGGTGTGATCAGCAGTGCGGCCTTTCCTTCTCCCTTGGGAGAAGGTGCCCTGCGGATGCAGGGCGAATGAGGGGGTTGTGCGTCGTGGCAACAGCCTTAAATCAAAATAATCGTGTCGCTGTACTGAGCAACGTTTCGATCTGCCGTGATGAGCCGCAGTGGTTCAGCAAGCGCCTGCGCCACAAGCAGGCGATCAAAAGGGTCGTTGTGTATCAAAGGTAACTTTTCAACGCCGATTGTATGAACAGCCGTGATCGGCAGGTCGGAAAATCCGGCAACCTTAAAATGATGGATTGCATCCGATCCCGAGAACGGCGGCTTGCCCGTCGCGCGCGGCAACGCCCATTTGATGGCAATTTCCCAGATTGAGGCCGCAGACACGAAAACGTCGTTCGCGCTGTCCTCAATCAAATCGCGCACGTCGTTTGGTAATTTGTCGGGATGTTCCACGGCCCAGATTGCAACATGCGTGTCGAGAAGCAGTCTCAATCCTCATCGCCTTTCCACAACTTGGCGATCTCAGCATTGCTGGCATCAAAATCCTCCTGCGAGAGTGAAGGCATGCCGTTTCGTGCCTGCCCAAGTTGACGCCGGCCCGGCCGCACGGTTGCAAGCGGAACAAGCCGCGCCGCAGGCTTGCCATTGCGGGCGATAATGACTTCGGCCTCGGCACCGCTCTCGACCTGCTCCACGAGCCGGGACAGGCTCGTCTTTGCCTCGAGCATGTTCACGATAGACATTGTCAGGCCCTGCCTTCAACCATCTTGACCAACCTTAGCTAAGGTAGCCGGTAGCGTTCGTTTTGCAAGCAACATTTCCCTGCACGCCAGATCGTGCTAACCCCCCGCCATGATGACCCGTATCGATCAATGTTTTGCCCGAACCCGGGCTGAGGGCCGCGCCGCCCTCGTCACCTTTGTGATGGCGGGCGATCCTGATCCCGTGACCTCGCTCGATCTGGTGCGCGCATTGCCCAAAGCCGGCGCCGACATCATCGAGCTTGGCATGCCCTTCACCGATCCGATGGCAGACGGCCCGCTGATCCAGGCGGCTGGGTTGCGCGCGCTGAAGGCAGGGATGTCGCTCAAGAAAACGCTGGCGCTGGTTGAAGCGTTTCGGACGTCCGACTCCACCACCCCCATCGTGCTGATGGGCTACTTCAATCCAATCTACGTTTATGGCGTGGAGCGCTTCCTTGTTGATGCGAAGGCCGCGGGCGTCGATGGCCTGATCGTTGTCGATCTG
>CAIZGQ010000553.1 GCA_903932565.1 uncultured Hyphomicrobiales bacterium | reverse complement strand
CAATGGAATTGATTCCATCGGAGGCGACAACAAGATCATACCCGGCCAACTCATCGACAGAGCGAATTGTCGTATCAAACTGGAGATTGACGCCAACTGTTCGCGCTTGTTGCTGCAACAATTGCAAGAATTCGAGACGCGCTATCGCCGAAAAGCCGACACCGTCGATGAGGATCGTTTCACCGCGATGGGTGACGCTCATGTCGCGCCATGTTTCCATGTGACCACTGATCAGATAAGCAGTCTGCGGATCGTCTGCACGCAAAAAATCGAGCGCGCGATCCGAAAAGACGACTCCAAATCCAAAGGTGGCGCCTTCTGGATTTTGCTCGAACAGATCAACCACGGTCTCCGGATGACGCTTTTTCCAGAGATACGAGAAGTAAAGTCCAGCCGGGCCACCCCCAAGAACAGCGATCCTTTTCAAGGCCATGGGCGACTCCTTCCAACCGGCACCTGCTCTACGGTAGATTGGATGGTGCGTTGCGACAACTGCGCCTTCGTGTCGTCTGACCGCCGGCCTCGGACCGTCGCGCACAAGAGCTCTAAGTGCGCAGTCGCGGGAACAGCTGCTGCGCGTTTCCGCGCTCGATGCGCAATAGCGCGTCGGCGTCAAACCCATATTTCAGCAAGCCCGGCAGAGTCGCCGCAATGGGCAGGAACGGGTAGTCACTGCCAAACAGAATTTTGCCGGGTCCCGCAAGCTGCAGGATCGCACCGAGGTTCTCCACGTTCGTCGATGTCGCGGTATCAAAACAAAGCCGTTTCAGGTCAGACAGCGCGCCATTGGGAAGTCGCGCTGCCACTTGCTTGTCAATCGAGGCCAACCTGACGATGCGGTCCACGATGGGCGCTGTCGTACCCCCAGCGTGGGAAAATATCATTTTGATGTTGGGATATTTTGATAATGCGCCGCTGAACAGAAGGCTTGTGATCGCGCGCGTCGTATCAAACATATATTCGATGGCAGGTGCCGGCACATCTTTGATCAGCGCGGAACAGCAATCGGCCGACGTTGGATGAAAATAGACTGTTGCTTTGCGTCGATTCAACTCCTCAAAAATTGGCGCAAAAGCCTCATGTCCGGGCCACTTGTCGCCATAGCTCGTCAGCATCGCAATGCCGTCGGCCTGGAGCACGTCAAACGCGTAGGCAATTTCTTTCAGACTGCCCTCGACATCTGGCAAGGACAGTGACGCCAGAATGCCGAAACGACCTGGATAATCACGCACCATGTCGGCCGCGTATTCGTTTGACATCCGGGCAAGGGCGCGCGCCTCGTCGGCATTTCCAAACCAGGTGCCGGGATTGGACAGCGATGTCATCGCAGTCTGGATGCCGAACTTGTCCATCTGCTCGATGGATTGCTGCGGCGTCCACTTCAACACACTGGCAAAGTTGGGCGCGAACGCGAGCAACCGGTCCCGCGCAACATCAATATATTTGGGCGGCAGGATATGGTGATGCACGTCGATGCGGTGCGGCGCAGGACGTGACTCGACCTGTGCATCGACTGATGTGACCGCAGCAAAGGACAAACCTGCCCCTGTCAGCGCAAGAAAGCCGCGGCGTGAGGGATGACAGGCACAGCCCGTCATCCGCCGCATGTGGCCACGCCCGCTCAATCCCATCACATTCTCCACCTCGCAAGCGCAACACGTTTCGTGTTTTCGCCTTTTAGGGCGAGACTTCTTCAAGCACACGGTCCTTGGTCTCGTCGGCGAATATGTAGACGAGGATGCCAGCAACAGCAGAGATGATACCGAATGTGAGGAACACTGTGTTGAGGCTGGAGCCTGCGACCATGGCACCCACAAAGCCTGGACCAATCATCGAGGCGACGCGCAACCACGCCGTGGCTGTGGCAACCCCGACCGCACGAATGCGCGTTGGATAGGACTCGGGCGTAAAGAGATAAACCGCAATGGACAACGTCGAGATGAAGAAATAACCGATAGAAGCGAAGAGAAGCACATTCTCCGGCGTCGTCGCACCCGTGGACCACAGGCCAATCAACGCAGCCGCCGCACCCACAAACGACACGGCAAACCACAAGCGGCGCCCCGCCTTGTCGATCAACAATGCACAAACCGCGCAGCCAAACAATCCGACTACGTTTGTGATGAGACTGTAGCGCAACGCCTGGTCAAGCGGCAGCTTGTAGACCGTGCGGTAGATCGTTGGCAGCCACGTCACGAGACCATAATTGAGGAGATATGTGACAAACCAGATGAGCCAGATTACCAGCGTGCGACGTAGATATGTGGGGCCAAACAGATCGCGCCAGCTCGCCTTCAGCGCTTTGATGCCAACCACATCTCGCTCGGGCGCAGGCAACGGTTTGCCGTATGCTTTCTGGGTTGCATCTTCGATCTGCTGCATGGCGGTGTCGGCCTCCGTGAGCCGTCCAACAGCTGCGAGCCACCGCGGCGATTCCGGCAGGGCAATGCGCAGAAATAGTGCCAGAATGGCCGGAATTGCGCCGACAATGAACATGCTCTGCCAGCCATAGGTCGGCACCAGCCAAGCGCCAAGCACGCCGGACATGACAAGACCGATTGGGAAGATCAGTTCATAGAGCAGGAAGAAACGCCCACGGCCCTTGGCTTTTGCAAGTTCGTTGATGTAAACCGCCGCAATCGGCACCTCACCACCAAGGCCGAGACCCTGAATAGTCCGCAAGGCCAGAAGGGATTCGTAATTCCACGCGAAGGCGCAGGCCAAACTCGCGACGCCAAAAATCGCGATGGACCAAGTCATCGCAGTGATGCGGCCAAAGCGCTGGCCCACCCACCCGAAGACCAAGGCGCCAATCAGCTGGCCGAGAAAGCCAATGGATATCATCAAGCCGATCTGACCCGGCGTCAGCTTCCACAAGGGTGCAAGCACCGGTAAAATGAAGGCGATGGCGAGCGCATCAAACGCGTCAAAGAATGTCGCCACACCGATGATGACACGCGTGCGCACCTGCCAGGATGTGACAGGAAGGCGCTCAATGCGTTGCGTGATACCCTCGGCGGTAATCTGCCTTGAAAAGCCAACGGCTTCGTTCATGCGTGCCTCCCTTGATTATTTTTATAAGGTCAAGCACGCCGTCTTTGCACGGCGTGCCCCAGTGCACTTCCGAAATCAGGCGGCGAGCTTGGTTTCGCCGCGATCGATCACGCTCAAGCCTAGCTGCTGCAACAGGCGGTAGATCGTGTCGATTTCAATCTGCTGCGGCTTTGGCATAGGCGGGCGCATATACGGATTGGGGATCAAACCACGCAGCCAGGTCGCTGTCTTGTAGCGAATGTGCAAACGGCCCATGTCGGCAATATATTCCTGCAATTCACAGAGTCCGCTATCCCAGATGCGCGAAGCGGTTTCGAGATCGCGACGATCCCACGCTTCAAGATGCGCCAGCATGGGCTCTTTTGCAAAATTCCAAAAGCCACTGAGCGTGCCATCAAACATGTTGGTGAGGCGGTATTCATGAAAGCGCGAGGCAAGCGCACCCATCACCGCGACATCGCGATCCAATCCGCGCAGACCCTTGGCAATCAGGCGAAAACCTTCATAGGTGTAGGTCATTTTCCAGCCAACGATGTTGGGCACCTCGCGACAGATACGCAGCGTCGCGGCCAACGGCAGGCCTGGAAAATATGGCGGCTTTGCCCCACCAACCGGATGTGTGACGATCGGCAGATCGACCGCACGATCCTGCTCGATGATTTGATCAAGCCAAATCTCGGGATATTGATCCGCATCCCAGCACGAGGTGACATCCTGCGCGCCACCGGGCGGTGTCACGAAAATGCCATCAACACCCATGGACTTGCAGTCTTTGGCAGTCTCGACCGTCTCGGCTGTCGTGATCGCCCATGTGCCCGCAATGATGGGCAGCTTGCCGTGCGCTTCTTCCATGGAGATTTCGAGAACGCGGCGCTTCTCGGCGCGCGTCAGATAGAAGATCTCGGCAGCTTCCGGGTTGACGCAAAGGCCACCCTCTTTGCAGAATTCCGGGTCATTGGCAAAATAGCGCACGAAGCGGCGATAAGCCTGTTCATCGATTTTCAGATTACGGTCCATCGGCAGCAGGGCTGCCACATACCGGCGATGTCCAACACTCTTCATGATTTCACTCCCTGAGCTCTTGTTCTGGGGGTGAGTATCCAAAGGCGAGACTATTAATTCAACCACGATACTTATCATAGATATATGACTTCAATTCATGTAGGTTCGCCCCCATGAACCTCTCCAGCATCGACCTTAACCTCCTCAAAGTTCTCGACGCGCTTTTGAGCACGCAGAGCGTCTCCAAGGCGGCGGATCGGCTGAACGTCACCCAATCGGCCGCAAGCCACGCTTTGAAACGCCTGCGTGATATTTTCCAGGACCCGCTGCTGGTGCGCGATGGCGCCAGCATGGTGGCAACGGCAAAAGCCCTTGCCTTAAGGGATCCGCTTGAACACGCCATGGCGCAGTGCCACGCGCTTTTGACAACGGGGAGCGGCTTTGATCCCGCCCACAGCTCGCAGGTTTTCAGACTTGCCATGAGCGATGCGATGACGATTGAGGGTCTGCCACAGATTGTCCAAATCGTGCGGCGGGAAGCGCCCAATGTGGACATTCTGGTGCAGACTGGAGGGCCCGTGCATTCCTGCCGCCTCCTCCTGGAGGATCAGGCGGATCTTGCCCTTGGCGTCTTCCCCTCGCTCCCCAGCGGCCTGCGCAGCAAGGAACTTTATCGTGACCAACTGGTCTGCATTGCGGACCGGTCAAACCCGCGTCTGCGCAAAGGACGCCTCTCGCTCAAGGCGTTTCTTGAATCGCCGCACGTAACTGTGACACCAAGCAGTGATTCTGGCATTCAGCTCGATGAGATACTGCGGTCCATGGGGCTGCACAGGCGCATTGTGGCGAGCGTACCGCATTATCTGGCCGTACCGTCGCTCATCGAAGGTACCGATCTCATCGCGCATTCGCGCCACAAACTGCTGGACGTTTTTAAAGCCGCGACGGACCTGGTGCAGATGCCCGTGCCTGTTCCCTTTGAAGTGCCGGACCTCGTGTTCTTGCAGGTCTGGCACGCACGCAAGGAGCTGGATCGTGCGCAGGTGTGGCTCCGACAGACTGTGGATCGTGCCCTTCACACAGCGAGCAAACGATGAAGCGCGATTTCATGAATTCAAAACAAACTTTGATTTCAGGAGACAAAGTGATCTCCGGGGACCAGCCAAACTTAAATTCCAGGTTCACTCAATTACAAATTAAATCGTGAGCGGCGCAGCGTCGGTCGTGCGACCCATTTTTAAAAAGAGTTTGCGGAAAGTACTCATTTCAAGTGCTGAATTTTTGTCATTGAGTTGAATTTGAATCACGGGCCTCGGCGCGGTCTCAAATTTGCTAGAGGCCAAGGTCAATTTTCACATCAAAAAAGTGCTTATAATTTTGGAGAGTCGCATGCTTTGGGCGATCACGAAAGAAGTTGCTGTCAATTGGTCCAACCATCGCGATTCGCGACAGGGCGCGGCACTCGCCTATTATTCGATGTTTTCATTGGGGCCTATCATCTTTGTTGCAACTTCCGTTGCAGGATTGTTCTTTGGTCAGGACGATACGAACAATCAGGTATCGTCCTGGATGACCAATGCATTTGGCGCGACAGGGGCTGTTGCCATTCAAGCCATGTTGACAGACGCGCGTCGTCCTCGCGACGGCACGTTCTCCACAGCCCTCAGTCTCGGCGCGTTGCTGGTTGTTGCCATGGGCGTCGTCGTGCAGCTTAAGGATGCACTGAACACAGTATGGGAGGTGACGGACGTGCCAGGAAAAAGCTTCTGGCCTTTGATCCGAACCTACCTGACCTCGCTCGCGGCCGTCTTTGCATCCGGCTTTTTTCTCGTGGCATCCCTGGCAGTGACAACTTTGCTCGCCGCATTTGGAGCCTATGTCACGCCGCATATCCAGGAATGGATATTACATGCAATCAATTTTCTCGTCTCAACTATTGTGGTCTCACTACTTTTTGCAATGATCTACAAGTATTTGCCCGATACCGAGATCAGCTGGAATGACCTATGGTTCAGCGCTTTTTTCACCGCAATATTGTTTGAAATTGGAAAAATCGCGATCAGCTTTTATATTGCTAAACAGGGGTTCGATACCAATTATGGAGCAGCAGCATCCATCATGGTTGTCCTGATCTGGGTTTACTATTCGTCACAGATCCTTCTTCTAGGTGCGGAGCTATCTTATGCGATTGCCAAGCATCATGGGTCGATCAAGCTTCGTCAGCAAACACACCTCAAAAAACCAGCCGTGTCGTTTGCCAAATGAACGCGCAGTTTGAGCCCATGCTCCAATAATTGCCTGACAAGCCTCTGGATGATGTTCGACGGTCCGGCAGAGGTCCAAAGCAGCGAGGAGTAAGCCAGCAACATCCTCTGCCTTGGCTACGTCACAAAGACTGTCCGGCGAAGCATTTGGAAAGCCACAGATGTGAGTCAACCCTGATCGCTTGGCGTAAATTTTGCAAACCGCCTCAAACGCTCTAGGGACGAACGCGTACATACGTCCTACGGATCAGAAGGCATAGCTGCATGTTACACGCCAACGCGCTCAGGCTGCGCCAAGTTCTGACCTGCACCGCGTCGAGCGGACCACTATGGCCATGTAACGGTAAGCCAATATGAAGATCTCTCTGACCATCAATGGTCAAAAGCACCACGTCGATGTCGAACCACGCCACACGCTGGCCGACGTGATACGCGATACGTGCGGATACACGGGCACCCATCTTGGGTGCGAGCATGGCGTTTGTGGGGCTTGCACACTGATCGTCGATGATGACGCGATCCGTGCATGCCTGATGTTTGCAATCCAGGCCGATGGGTGCACGGTCCGCACAGTGGAAGGCCTCGCTCATGGCACTGCGCTTCATCCTCTGCAACACGCATTCATCAAACATCACGCCTTGCAATGCGGCTATTGTACACCGGGTTTTCTGATGCTTGCGGTTCATGCCCTGGAGCAAAATCCAGACATCAGCGATGCAGATCTGAAAGATGTTCTCTCAGCCAATTTGTGCCGTTGCACTGGATACCAAAACATCATTGCAGCTGTGCGGGATGCACGCGACACCATGCGGGGTATCACATGAGTTCGCAGCCCGGGACGCATTTCGGACAATCTCTCCCTCGGCTCGAAGATCCGCCATTGGTTCGCGGAGAGGGCTGCTTTGTGGCAGACATCTCGTTTCCACATCAGCTCCACATGCGTGTTGTACGGTCTGATTATCCTTACGGCATAATCAGGTCAATCGACACACACGCAGCCGCTACCCTCCCCGGCGTCATCGCAATTTGGACGGCAAAGGACGTCGCGGATATTCCACCCATCGACTTTCGCGAAGGCCCGATTGAAAAATTGGCCCCATACCGCCAACATATTTTGGCACACGGGGTTGTCCGCTATGTCGGCGACCCCGTGGCCGTTATATTTGCAACCAACCCTTATATTGCCGAGGACGCAGCCGACCTTGTGGCGATTGACATTGATGAGCGCACGCCAATCCTCTCTGCAGATGAAGAACCGCACGACTTCGCTCCGGGATTATCAACCGAAGCCACAACAAGCCGCCTCGCCTATGGCGATCTTGCAGCTGCATTTCAGGCGGCCCATACCATCGTTGAGCTTGATTTGTCGATTGGACGGCACAGCGGTGTGCCACTGGAAACCCGGGGTGCCATTGGCCGCTATGATTCAGCACGCGATGTTTTGGAGCTGTATGGTGCCGCCAAGGTTCCGCATCGCAACCGTGAAAGTCTCGCCAAGATGCTATCGCGCAGCACCACCTCGTTGCATCTGTATGAGTCGCATGTGGGTGGTGGCTTTGGCGTGCGCGGTGAGATCTACCCGGAGGATGTCATTGTTCTGCTGGCAGCCTTTCGCTTTCATCGTCCCGTCAAATGGATTGAAGATCGCCGTGAACATTTGATGGCAGCAAACCATTCGCGGCAGCAGCGCCACAAAATTCGCGCTGCAGTCGATGCAAACGGAAAGCTTCTTGGAATTGAAAATAAAATCTGGCACGACCAAGGAGCCTATATTCGCACACATGGCACTCGCATTGCGGACATGACTGCTGGCAGTCTGCCATTTCCTTACAAAGTTCCCGCTTATCAAT
>CAIZGQ010000552.1 GCA_903932565.1 uncultured Hyphomicrobiales bacterium | reverse complement strand
TAGCGCATCCATGGGCCCACTTGGGGGCACGCCAACGTCCCAAAGGCCAAGCCGCCCCGGTAATTCCTGTATGGTTGATTGCGCACCGGGCGCAAGAACGTCAAGCGTCAATGGTTCGAATACAAAATTCGGCAACACATTCGTCGCAACGCGCCCGCTTGCAAAGACCTCTGATTTTGCGATGGCCCGAAGATAGGCCAGGTTCGTTTCAATGCCCGCAATGCGCGTTTTGCCAAGAGCATCTTGAAGCTTTGCAATCGCCTGCGCCCGAGTGTCGGCTGTGACAATGAGCTTTGCCAGCATGGGATCGTAAAACGCCGTGACATCCGTGCCTGTGTTGATCCACGCATCGATGCGCGCATCAGCCGGGAAGGACACGTCTGTCAGCAGGCCTGCGCTGGGACGAAAACCCGCGGCTGGATTTTCTGCATAAACGCGGACTTCGATGGCGGCACCCTTGGGCGTGAGGCCAGTCAGACCTGTCAGGACATCCTCACCAGCTGCCTGCCGGACCATGCATTCGACAAGGTCGATGCCAAACACCTGCTCGGTGATCGGGTGCTCGACCTGAAGCCGTGTGTTGACTTCAAGAAAGTAAAATTCGCCACGTATGACATCGAAGATGAACTCAACCGTGCCGGCTGATTCATAAGAAACGGCCGCTCCAAGGGCAACCGCCGCCGCATGGAGTTTTTGGCGCGTATGATCAGAGAGACCGGGTGCTGGTGTCTCTTCAACCACTTTTTGATTGCGGCGCTGGAGTGAGCAATCGCGTTCGCCCAAAGCGACGACGCGACCTTTGCCGTCGCCAAATATCTGCACTTCAATATGTCGCGCCTCAGCAACAAAGCGCTCGAGATAGAGTCTCTCGTCGCCAAACCCCGCGCGCGCCGTGCGTTGTACGCTGTCAAAACGATCGCGTAGTGCGTCAGGTCCATCGCACAATTGCATGCCGATGCCGCCACCACCCGCTGTGCTTTTCAACATGACTGGATAGCCGATAAGGTCCGCAGCCAAGATCGCTTCATCTGCATTTGCGAGCAAACCGGAGCCCGGCAGCAGCGGAACGCCACTGCGTTCGGCAATTTCGCGCGCCGTATGTTTGAGCCCGAAACCCTTCAGATGCTCCGGCTTTGGCCCGATAAATGTAATGCCTTCGGCAGCAAGCCTTTCTGCAAAGCCAACATTCTCCGACAGAAATCCATAACCTGGGTGAACGGCCTGCGCACCCGTCTTGCGACAGGCGTCCAGGATCGCGTCGATGTTGAGGTAGCTTTCCGACGCAGGCGCAGCCCCAATATGAACCTGTTCATCACAGCCAAGAACTGTCTGCGTAAACCGATCTGCGTCGGAATAAACCGCGACGCTCTGGATGTTCATCTTACGCAAAGTCGTGGCAATCCGCCCGACGATTTCGCCGCGGTTCGCGATCAGGATTTTCTGAAACATCTCAGATCTCCGCCGCATCCCAAATCAACACGCGAACCGGCGTCGGGTTGAAACCGTTGCACGGATTGTTCACCTGCGGGCAATTCGAGATCACGCACAGCACATCCATTTCAGCGACCATTTCCACATAGTCGCCGGGCTTTGACAGCCCATCAACAATGGCAAGATCGCCGCTGGGTGTGATGGGAACGTTCATGAAGAAGTTGATATTGGGCACGATATCGCGTTTCGACATGCCGTATTTGCTGACTTCCAACACGAAGTTCTCACGACAGGCGTGCTGAAACTTTGTGGCGTGACCAAAACGCACTGTATTGCTTTCGCATGAGCATGCGCCAGCTGACGTGTCATGGCCGCCCGCTGAACCATCGATAACCTGCAGCATCACATTGCCTTCATTGGACAAAAGTTTGGTGCCCGTCACAATGTAAGCGGAGCCCTGTTCGCGCAGCGTATCCTGCGCGCTGTAGCGCTCCGAATAATTTTCCACGTTGTAGAACAGTGTATCCACGGCCTGCTGGCCGAACGAATCCACAATCCGAAAAATCTGTCCTTTGCGAATGAGCCCGGACCATGGCTTCTCGGCTGGAATTTCAAAATCGAGGATTGCGAATTTTGTCTCGCGCTTAATGGGTGTGCAGGAGATGTTCGTCATTGGATGATCTCCTTCAAACCGACGCAAGAGATTGTG
>CAIZGQ010000551.1 GCA_903932565.1 uncultured Hyphomicrobiales bacterium | reverse complement strand
TGCCGGGCAACCTGACATTCGTGCAGGTCGAGATCCTTTTGTTTCTCGCCGCTGTGGGCATTGGCCCCGTATTTCCGCTTGTGAATGTCGCCATTCAATCGGCGGTTCCATTGCATGAATTGGGCACCACAACAGCGCTCGTCACCTTCATGCGCTCGCTGGGTGCGTCACTTGAAGTTGCGGTGATCGGCACGATTGTGGTGGCTGGCATTGCAGGCGTTGGCCTCAGCATCGAAAGCGGTGTGAGTGCGGTCTCCGCTGCCACAAGCCATGCGCTTGCGCCCACATTCGGCATGGTCTTCGCCGTCACGGGCGCAAGTTTTGGTTTGAGCTTTCTGTGGCTGATGAGCGTTGTCGAGCCACCGCTGCTCGACCACCGTCAGTCGAGCGCACAGCCGAACACCAGACCGAACGACGGTGCAGAACCTGCGTCCGCCGCTGCCGAGTGAGCGTCAGCCAGCGACCGCTTGACTTAAGGTGGGCACTGGTACGTCAGCCGCGACCGCTTGTGCGGCATCGCCCTCCAGCTCGGCTGAGATGACCACAAAAGACCGGAACATCGCCTCTGCCTCGCCAAGATGTGCTTGCAGCTGTGCGAGATTCGCATCCCCGTGCGCATCAAGGTCCGTGGCGCTAATATCACGCCAGGACAGGCAAAGGACAAACAGGGCCTGCGCACCAACATTGGCAGCGCAGGAGCGCAACGCGTGCGCGTGGTCGCGAAACGCTCGAATATCCATGCGCGCGCGCGCCAACTCCAACTCATGCAGCAACGAACGCGCGTCGTTCATGAACTGGCTGACAAGTGTGCTCACAAAGGCGCTACCGCCAAGTTGCTCGAGTTCCGCTAACCGATCCTGCAAAATAGTCTGCGGCGCGCTGCTCTTTTTAGAAGCGACGTGTTGGCGCGCGCTTGCTAGATGATACGAAACCATGTCGAGACACAGACCGGCATCAATCGGGCGCGCCAGACGGTCGCACAAGCCGAGTGGATTCCCTTCAAATGACAGCGCAACGCCCAATCCGCCGCCCACTGAAATCATCGGCACGTGGTCTGGATTGCTAACGCCCACCGTACAAACATAAGAATGATCCACGAAAGCCAGATCGCAATCCATCGTTGCCGGATCGAGGCGCTCGGGCAGAGGCACAGGTGCCAGGCAAACAGCGTAGCCATCGTTCTGCAGCACCTGTGCAAGTTCATCCCGAACAACGCTGTCGGCGCAGGCAATCAAAATGCAGGGGTCGCGGTCCTTCATGCAGGTCTTTTTCATTGAGGTCTTGCTCACGCAGATCTGCGCGCAAGGTCAGGCTCTTCTGTAAGCACAGCCTGAAAATCGTCGGCCGACATCGGCTTGCCAAAGAAGAAGCCCTGCACTTCGTCGCAGCCTTCATCACGCAGTTTGACCATCTGCTCGGGCGTCTCGACGCCTTCTGCGACAACTTCCATTTTCAGGCTGTGCGCCAGCGTGATGATGGCGCGCACAATGGCGAGATCGTTGGCGTTGCTGGTGATGTTGCGAACAAAGCTCTGATCAATCTTGAGCCTGTCAACAGGGAAGCGTTTCACATAGCTCAGGGATGAATAGCCTGTGCCAAAATCATCAATCGAAATGCCAACGCCCAAATTGGACAATTGCTTGAGATCAGCAGCCACGGCCTCCTGATCGTCCATCACAATGCTCTCGGTCAGCTCAAGATCAAGGCTGCGCGGGTCCATGCCGGTTTCCGACAAAACCTTGGCAACGAGCAAGGGTACCGTGCGGTTGCGGAACTGCACCGGTGACATGTTCACGCCGATACGCAAGGGATGCAGGCCCTGTTTGTGCCAGGCGCGCGCCTGCTTGCAGGCAGCCCGAAGAACCCATTCGTTGATTGGCACGATCAGGCCGTTTTCTTCCGCACGCGGCAGAAACTGGCCCGGGCTTAACAGACCCTGGCCGGGACGATCCCAACGCAGCAAAGCTTCGGCACCTATGATCCGGCCTGTGGTGAGCGACACTTGTGGCTGATAGTGCAGCACGAATTCCTCATTCGCGATGGCTTCCTTCAGATCCGTGTCGAGCAGCGCACTCAGCCGTGCGCGTGTGTTCATGTCTGCCTTGAAGAAACAAAACCGGTTGCCGTTTTCAGCTTTCGCTCGATACATGGCGAGATCTGCGTTCTTCAGCATGTCCTCGGAGTCAGCGCCATCTTCCGGATGCAGCGCAATGCCGATAGATGCCGTGGTCGTGATCGCCGCCTCGGAGAAGCCTTCGGTGCTGGTGATGACTTCAAGAATTCGCCCCGCAAAAGCAGCCACATCTTCGCTTCCGCTGATGTTGCCTTGCAGAATGGCAAATTCATCCCCGCCCAGACGCGCCAACGTATCGGTGTCGCGCATGGCTTTGCGCAGACGCTCAGCCACGGCCTTGATGAACCGATCGCCGGCGCTATGGCCAAGCAGATCGTTCACCGTCTTGAACCCATCCAGATCGATGAGGTGCAGCGCAAACACCTGATCGCCGCGTCGTGCCAGCGTGATTAGCCGACGCATCCGCTCGCGAAACAACACACGGTTGGGCAGATCGGTCAGCGCATCGTGGTGGGCAAGGTGATGCAGATGCGCTTCGGTCAGCTTGCGCGACGTGATATCGAGTGAACTTGTCACCACGCCAACAACGCGGTTGCACACGTCCAGCAACGGCGACTTTGTTGTGAAGAAGACGCGGCTGGTCCCGTTGCGATCTGTCAGGTCTTCCTCGAAACTTGGCAGCGGTTTGCCAATCTCAAACACCATGCGATCAAGCGCTACACTGCGCGCGCCGGATTCTTCGCCAAACAATTCGTGCACATGCTTGCCGATCAGGCTGCGCGAATCGACACCGGAAAAGGCCGCCTGATTGGCGTTTACAAACAGGATATCGCCTTCAAGACCGGCCGCGCTGATCATCATCGGCAGCGTGTCGATCACCTGTGCCAGACGCTGGCGGGAATCGCGGACATAGAGCTCGTCGTTGCCTTCAGAAATTTCCAGAGCACGCTCAAGATTGCTGGCGCGCTCGGCGAGGGCCAGCTGATGCTTGTGCAATTTCAAAAGATTGCGGGCGCGCGTGATGAATTCATGATGATCGACCGGGCTGGTCAGAAAGTCCGTGGCACCGGCCTCCAGCGCGCGCAGTCGGAAGGTGCGATCCTCATGCACCGTGATGACGACCACCGGCACTTCCTGCATGCCCTGCATCTGGCGGAAATTGCGGATAAAAATCGCCCCATCCATTTTGGGCATCTTGTAATCGGTGACCACAAGATCAGGCGGATTCTTGGCAATCCAGAGCAGCGCTTCCTGCGGGTCGCCAAAGCTCTTGACCTTGATATCCGGCTCAATCGAGGTGGCAAGCTTGGAGAAAACCGTGCGGTTCGTCGACCGGTCATCCACGATTACAATCAGCGCCATGCCAGGGTTCCGGACCTTCCAGCAGCGGGTCCAACCCACGGCTGCTCGCGCACGAATGCGCTCCAACGTGGTTAAAGAATGCCGGAAATCGGTTAACCAAGTGCGAAGAGGCCCAACAAATCCGGCCGTAACGTCACTTTATATCTCTTCGGAATGCGATTTAAATCAGTCGCATAGGCAGTCTGGATGCGCAGCTAGACGATGTCGGGCTGCAGGATCGCCTTGAGCCGCGCGCTCATGGCGAGCTGGCGGGCACTGGCTGGGTCGCCAACAGAATGGCCGACGCCGAGGTATTTCTCGGCAATATCGGCCGAGGCCAGAATGTCTGCGGCCTGCCCGCTCATGGTGATGCTGCCGTTCTCGATCACATAGGCCCGGTTGGCGATGGCAAGCGACTGCTTGGCATTTTGCTCGGAGAGTAGGATCGCAAATCCCTTCTCGCGCAGCGCAGCAACTAGCCGAAAAATCTCTGCCACCAGCGCAGGTGCCAAGCCCAGCGAGGGCTCATCCAGCAACAGCACCTTGGGCCGCGACATCAGCCCGCGGGCGATCGCCAGCATCTGCTGCTGCCCGCCCGACAGATTGGCGCAGGGCTCGCGGCGGCGCGGCAGCAGGATGGGAAATGGCGTGCAGGCTTCCTCGATCAGCGCCTGCATGGCGGCCTCATCGAGCCCGCTTTGGGCATAGGCCCCAAGCCGAAGATTGGTCTCAATCGACAGGCCACCAAACGTCTGGCGGCCCTCCGGCACCAGGCAGAGCCCGCGCAGCACGCGATCGCGCGGGCTGAGGGCCTCGATGCGTTGGCCTTCGAGCTCGACCGAGCCGCCACGCGCCTCGATCAGGCCCGCCAGCGTTTTGACGAGGGTTGATTTGCCAGCACCGTTTGCACCGATCAGCGCGACGATCTCGCCCTGGCCCACATCAAGATCGACATTGCGCAGAACAGTGTCACTGCCATACCCGGCAGATAGCCCACGGACAGAAAGCATTCTCAAACCTCTTGTCCCACATAGGCTTCAATGACGCGGGGATCTCTCTGGATCTCCGCGGGCGTGCCGCTTGCCACCACACGACCCGCATCCAGCACGATCACCTGGTCGGCGATGCCCATGACCAGGGACATGTTGTGCTCTACCACCATGATGGTGATGCCACTGTCGCGGATCGCCATGAGAAGGGCTGCGAGTTCGGCTGTCTCGCTGTCGTTCAGACCCGCAGCAGGCTCGTCCAGCAACAACATGCGCGGACGCGCCATCAACGCGCGCACCACTTCCAGGTTCTTCTGCGCGCCCATGGGCAGCTCGGTGGCGGCAATATCGCGGAAGGCGCGAAGGCCAATGAGATCAAGAAGCGCCTCTGCCTTGTCTGCCATCACGCGCTCCTCGCGGCGCGCCCCGGGCGACCAGAGCATTTGTAACGCGGTGGACGCGCGCACATGGCGATGCGCACCGGCCATGACGTTCTCAAGCGCGGTCATGCCCGGAAACACGCGCGCTGTCTGGAACGTGCGTACAAGTCCGAGTTCCGCAATGCGCGCCCCCGTGAGACCCGCCATATCCTGCCCCATGAAGCGCACGGCGCCGCTGGAGGGCGGAAACAGGTTCGTCACCGCATTGAACAATGTTGTCTTGCCCGCACCATTGGGGCCGATGAGCGCGGTGAGGCTGCCAACGGGAATGGAAAACGTGACGGCATCCATGGCCAGAAGTCCGCCAAAGCGCTTGGAGAGTTGGTGAACTTCCAGAGCCGGATAGGTCATGACGCTTTATCCGCAAGTTTTGGCGTGGATGCTGGTGGAACAGGTGTCGGCGGCGCGCCAATCTGGGCGATCCACATGGCAAGGCGGCCAAACAGCCCTTCCGGCAGGAAAAGGAAGGTGATGACGAGAAGTGCGCCTTCGGCGGCCGTTTTATAAAGCGCAAGCGATTGCACGAGGGTCGGCAGCAATGTCAGCACCAGCGATCCAAAGAGCCCGCCCACCAGCGTGCCTTCCCCACCCAGCACGAGCATGGCGATCATCTCGAACGAGCGCGGAGTCGCGACCATTTCCGGCGACAGGAAGTGAAACTGGAACGCGTACAGCGAGCCTGAGATCGAGGCGAGCGCAGCGGAAATGCACAGCGCGACCACCTTCACACGCCCGACATTGATGCCAAGTGCTGCGGCCGCGAGCTGATCTGTGCGAACGGCCTTCAGGGTGCGGCCAAAGTCGGAGCGCATGCCGCCTTGCAGAATGACCACCAGCACCACGGAGAGCGCCAGAGCCAGCCAGTACATCCGCGCTGGCGTATCAAACTCAAAAGAACCAATGGCGAATGACGGGATTCCCACAAGGCCGGACGGACCGCCGGTCAGATCAACCAGGCCCACGGTGAGGGAATCGACCAGGAGTCCGAATGTAAGTGTCGCCAGAGCAAGATAATGCCCGCGCAGACGCCCCGTAACGAGTGACAACGCCAGCGCGCAGACGACGCTGATGACGATGCCCGCGAGCACGCCAGCCAACGGTGACCAATCATATGTTGTCGCAAGAATGGCCGCGGCATAGCCCCCGACCGCCATGAAACCCGCCTGCCCCAGGCTGACCTGACCGGCATAGCCCATCAGCACGTCAAGCCCGAGAACTGCGATGAACAGGATCATCGCAATCGCAAGCGACGACAGCACGCCGCTGGGCAATTGCACGAGCGGCAGAACAGCCAGCAACACCACGAACGCAAGGCCAAACCCGATGGCTTTCGAGGTCGTGAGGCGGATCAGCGGGCGATGAATGCGCATGTCATCGCGCACATCCGAGCGCCGCTGCGGGCCACTGGAAAAGATGCCCTGCGGACGCCAGATCAACATGACCAGCAGCAACAGCAGCGCCAGCGTATTGGCAAACAGCGACGAGACGTAGAACGCGGCAAATTGCTCGGACACCCCCAGCAGGAATCCACCGACGATCGAGCCCGCAAAACTGCCGAGCCCGCCGATGGCCACGGCGATGAAACCCGACGTCGTGAAGAACCGCCCGGAATCAAATTGCAGCGATGTGATGGGCGCAACCAGAATGCCGCTCAATGTGCCGATGGCGGCCGCGAGCCCAAAACTCAGCAGCATCATGCGGGGCACATCGATGCCCATGAGACGCGCGGCCAGCGGGTTTTCGGCACAGGCGCGCAGGGCATTGCCAATCTTCGTGCGATTGAGCAGCCACCAGAGCGCAACGATCATCACCAGTGTGCCAGCCGCAAGCCACAATCCTTGCGTGGGCACACGCACAGAGCCGATGGAAACTGGCGCCTCGCCTGAAAACGGCGGCAGCGCGTAAGGCTGATTTCCCCACACGACCAGGGCCACGCCTTCAAAGAAGGTGAGGAGCCCCGCCGTCAATACGAGCACACTGGAAACCGGGAGCTTCGATACCGCGGGCACAAAGGTCGACGCGCCAATCAACAGACTGAATAGCGTCGCACTGACGATGGCACCCAGCACGGCCAATGGCAGTGGCCAGTGGAAAATCGTCTGGAAATAATACATCGCCATCGCACCGAGCACGCAGAACGCACCCTGCGCCAGGTTGATGACGCCGGTGACGCGATAGACGAGTGAAAACCCCAGGGCGACAGCGGCAAACACGCCGCCCTGGAGAAGACCGCCGATGACGATCTGGATAATACCGTTCAAGTCAGGCACCCATGCTGGCGAGGGATCAAAGTCACGTCTCAGTTCTTGATGGGCGTGCCGGTCGGCTCGCTCACAACAGCCCAGGTCTGCGCTGACGGATCCCAGCGTGTCACAACGGCGTTCTTCACCGTCACGCCGCGCTGCGGCACCTCCTTGAAGTTATAGAGGCCGTTGATGCCAGCAAAATCCGTCTGTCCGGCGATGTAGGCGCGAACCTCCTCAGCCGTGGCCTTCGTGCCAAGCTTGCGCAGGGCAGCAACGATCATGTTGGCCGGATCCCACGACAGGGCTGCCATGTTATCAGCCTTCACCTTGGCGGCATCGAGCGCGTCGTAGAAGACTTTCTGCTCAGCTTCCACGCGCGCGTCGAGCTTGAACAAACCGTCATGATGCGGGAACGCGGATGTCGGAATGAAGAGCTGCTTGGGCAGGAAGTCCTTGTATTGCTCCATCTGCGCATAGGTCTGGTTGCCATTGGTCGTGCCAACCGGCACGTCGAGCCCGGCCTGCAGAATCGCCTTGAAAATCGTGGCAATCGGCGCGCCCGTCGACCAGGCAATGAAGGCCTGCGGATCAGCCGCCTTGATGCGCTCGAGCTGCGCGCTGACGCTCACATCCGTTGGATTGAAGCGCTGACGCTCGACAACTTTCATCGCGGCGTTTTCAGGCATCTTGAGGATTTCCTCAAAGCCACGCTCGGCATCCTGACCCGACGCGTCCGTCGATGTCATGAACGCAATCTTGGTAAAACCCTTGAGGCGATAATAGCGCACGAGCGCCTCGATGAGGCTGTGCGTATCGACCGATGTCGAGAACTGAAAGCTGCCATCGGCAGGATGCGCGCCGGGCGACAGGCAATAATCAAACGGGCCTGCTTTCACCAGCGGCGCGATAGCATTGCACATGGCCACAAGGCTTGAGCCCAGAAGCACGGCGGGCTTTTCGGCAATCACGGCATTGGCAATCTGCACCGCAGTCTGCGGGCTCGATTGGTCATCGTGATAGACGAACTCCAATTGTTGGCCGTTGATGCCGCCGTTCTTGTTGACGACATTCTTCAAGGCATCGAGCGTTGCCTGTTGGCCTTTGCCCAGAAACGATCCGCCACCTGTCAGGGGCACAATCACGTCGATCTTGAACGGGTCCGCAGCCAGCACGGGCGCGGCCGAAACACCAACGAGGCTGGCGAGGACCGATGTTGCCAGGAGTGCGGAAAGGAACCTCTTTTTGCCCTGCATGTGCGTCGTCTCCCTTGGTGCTCTCATGTGCTCATCGGGCTCATTCAGGCCTGAATTTTTTGCACATTCTTCGAACGAACGCGTGCTTGATACCAAGTCCGCGTCCTCAAATCGAGGAGAAATCAACTCGCGTCGCCGGGTTTTGTGACAACGCGCGCCGCGACCGCCCCTGTCAAAGATCCAGAACAATCGTTCCTGATGTGCCACGCGAGACACAGACCATGATGGCGCGGGCGCGCTCCTCGTCCGTGAGCGCTAGATCGCGATGGTCAACATCGCCATCAAGAAGCCCCGTCCGGCACGAGCCGCAGGTGCCGCTTTCGCAGGAGCTTGCAACCTCGCACCCGTGCGCGCGCAGCGCATCGAGCAAAGTCACATTGGCCGGCACGTCGATGACGTCGCCCGAGCGCGCGAGCTCGACCTGAAAGGCGACATTGTCGGCCCGCGCGGCGGTCG
>CAIZGQ010000550.1 GCA_903932565.1 uncultured Hyphomicrobiales bacterium | reverse complement strand
CTGCACAATGTTCTCGTAGGCGCGTGTCGCACCATAGCGATAGGTCCACGAGGCGGATTGCGCTTCGAGCTCGGCCAGCAGGCCCATCAGCTCGTCGAGCAATTCATGGTCGCTCTCAAGGCCGGAGCTTTTCGTCATCAGGGTCGAGACTTCCGTCAGCCGCCCCTCGATGGTCTGGATCTTGGGTGTCTGCGCCTGCGCATAGGGCAGGCCGAGGAGGGCCAGCAGCCGGTAGGTCTCGATCTCCAGCAGGCGCTGCACGAGCGCACCTGCGCGGTTGGGCGTCAGGCTGTGATCTTGCAGCAGGATGCGGATAAAGCCGCTGGGATCGGTGCGGAAGTCGGTGGCGACGCTCGCAGCCCCATTGTCGACCATGGAGGCGGTGAGGCTCGAGGGATCAAACAGCGTCTCGATGGCGATGTCGTCGCTCGCCGGCATCAGATGCAGGTCGACTGAGACGAGATGGGGCCCAGGCTGTGGCAGGCCGGACATGACGCTTGCGAGCAGATTGGCGGGCGGGTTGAAGGCGAGGCCACTCTGGGCCGCAAATTCCCAGGTGTAGGTGGTGAACTCCGCGTGGTTCTCCCAACGTAGCACCGTCGCGCCCAGGTCAATGCGGGCGTGCTTGCCGCTCGGTGGGGGACCTTCGACGCCCCGCGCTTCGCAATAGGCCGCAAGGCCCTTGCGGGCTTCCATCGTCTGCACGGCGTCCGTCAGGAAGGCAAAGTGCAGGATGCGGCGCGGCGTCGAGACAGGATGAAAGGGGCGCGCATGCACCTCGCCCAGCACGGTCGCGCGCAGGGGATGTGGCGCGAACTCCGGCAGCATCGTCTGGAAAGTCCGCTCCAAAATCGTCAATCCCCCGCCAGTCCATCACTGGGCTCAAGAGAAGCGCCCGGCGCGAACCCTGCTGCGCTGCCTTATTCGGCGGCGAGCTTGGTCTCGGGATAGGTGCAGACAGCGTCAAGCTGTTCCTTGGACAGCGCCGGCTTGTGGATGGGGCGCAGCGGAATGACCTTCGGCTCGACAAACTCAAGGCCGAGTGTCGTCCACACATCCACCAGCGCTTCCACCAGCTCGGCCACATGGGCCTGGGTGTGACGCGGGGTGGGGGTGATGCGCAGCCGCTCCGTGCCGATCTCAACCGTGGGATAGTTGATCGGCTTAATGTAGATGGCGTGGCGCTTCAGCAGCAGGTCGCTGGCGGCCTTGCACTGCTCGGCATCGCAGACCATCAGCGGCACGATGTGTGAATCATTGTCGAGGATCGGCAGACCGGCCGCCTTGAGCGCATGCTTGGTCATGGCGGCCATCTTTTGATGCATGGCGCGCTCGGCCTTCGAGGCCTTGAGATGCTCGACGGCAGCGCAGGCGCTGGCGGCAACCATCGGGGGCAGGGTGGTGGTGAAGATGAACTGCGGCGCATAGCTGCGCACAGCGTCGACGATCGCGTCGCTGGCTGCGATATAGCCCCCCAGCGTGCCAAAGCCCTTGGCCAGCGTGCCTTCGATGATGTCGATCTCCGACATCACGCCTTCGCGCTCGCAGATACCGGCCCCGCGCTCGCCATACATGCCAACGGCATGAACTTCGTCGATGTAGGTGAGGGCATTGTAGCGCTTGGCAAGCTCGGCAATCTTGCGGACGGGCGCGATGTCGCCATCCATCGAATAAAGGCTCTCGAAGACGATGAGCTTGGCGCGCTCGGGACCGGCTTCGATCAGCAGCTCTTCAAGATGCGCAACGTCGTTGTGACGCCAGATCTTCTTTTCGCAATTGGAGCGGCGCACGCCCTCGATCATCGAATTGTGATTCAG
>CAIZGQ010000549.1 GCA_903932565.1 uncultured Hyphomicrobiales bacterium | reverse complement strand
GGAGAGGGTGGTCGGCGGATGCCGACCGGGTGAGGGTCAGACGAACGCCACTTTCAGAATCTCATAGCTCTTGCCACCGCCCGGCGTGTTCACCTCGACTGCGTCGCCGACCTTCTTGCCGATCAGGGCGCGGGCAATGGGTGAAGAGATGGAGACGAGCCCGGACTTCACATCCGCCTCGTTCTCGCCAACGATCTGATACCGCTTCTCTTCTTCCGTGTCCTCATCGACGAGGGTCACGGTAGCACCAAACTTGATCGTGCCTCCCGACAATTTGGTCACGTCAATGACTTCGGCCCGGGACAGCTTGTCCTCAAGCTCGGCAATCCGGCCTTCATTGTGCGACTGGGCTTCCTTGGCGGCGTGATACTCCGCATTTTCGGACAGATCGCCATGCGCGCGCGCCTCGGAGATCGCCTGGATGATCCGGGGGCGCTCCTCCTGCTGGCGGCGCTTGAGCTCAGCTTCCATGGCGGCATGGCCGCCCACGGTCATCGGAACCTTGTCCATCTCGCTATCTCTTGTTCAATGCGGAGGGGCGGCCCGCGGACCGTCCCAGTTCCCAATTGGACCCGTAGGGTCCGGCGAAAAAAAGACCCGGCGGAAAAAATGATCCAGACAGACGGGTGCCGTCTGTCTGGATCATTCCGTCCACCAAGTCGCTCAGGCGACGGTTGATCCCGCCGCGCGAGCTGGAGCTTGGCCAGCTCCTGACCGAGCCAACCTGATTGTTAGCACCCTAAAACCGCACCCTCCTTGCGGAAGGTCAAGCCCGTGACGCTGCGGTGTAATCAGGAAAAGTAATCCTGAAGGGCGCGCACCTCGAGATCACCGGCGCTATACGCCTTGATCCCACGTGCAGCGGCGACCGCTCCGGCCAAAGTGGTATAGTAGGGCACCTTATGCAAGAGGGCGGCGCGGCGGAGCGGACGGGAGTCCGTCAGGGCTTGCGCGCCCTCCGTGGTGTTGAACACCAGCTGGACGCCACCATTCTTGATCGCATCGACAATATGGGGGCGACCTTCCGACACCTTGTTGATCTTGACGGCGCTGACGCCCTGGCTTTCCAGATATTTCTGGGTGCCGGAGGTGGCGACAATCTTGAAGCCAAGCCCGGCCAGCAGTCGGCAGCTTTCCAGTACGCGCGGCTTGTCCTGCTCGCGCATGGAGACGAACACCGTGCCGGAGGTTGGCACATTCGTGCCCCCGCCCAGCTGGCTCTTGGCAAAGGCCACATCGAAATCGCGGTCTAGCCCAATGACTTCGCCCGTCGAGCGCATTTCCGGGCCAAGCACCGTATCGACGCCGGGGAAGCGGGCGAAGGGGAACACCGCTTCCTTGACGCCCACATGATCGAGCACGGTTTTCGTCAGGCCGAAGCTTGCGAGCTTTTCGCCCGCCATGATGCGCGCGGCAATCTTGGCGATGGGCTTGCCGATGACCTTGGCAACAAAAGGCACGGTGCGTGACGCGCGCGGGTTCACTTCAAGCACGTAAATCTCGCCGTCCTTCAGCGCATATTGCACGTTCATCAGGCCGCCGACCTCAAGCGCCAGCGCCATCCGCCGTGTCTGTTCCTCAAGCTTTGTGATGACCTCGGGCGACAACGAGCGCGGTGGCAGCGAGCAGGCAGAGTCGCCCGAATGAATGCCAGCTTCCTCGATATGTTCCATGATGCCGGCGATGAACACGTCCTTGCCATCGCACAGGGCGTCGACGTCCACTTCCACCGCATCTGAAAGATAACGGTCAAACAGAAGCGGATTTTTGCCAAGCACCGTGTTGATCTGTCCGGTCTTGTCGTTGGGATAGCGCGCCTTCACGTCTGAGGGGATCAGACTTGGCAAGGTGCCGAGCAAATAATCCTCAAACGCATTTTGATCATGGATGATCGCCATCGCGCGGCCACCCAGCACATAGGATGGACGAACAACCAGCGGCAGGCCGAGTTCCTGCGCAATCAGGCGCGATTGTTCGACGGAATAGGCAATGCCATTTTTCGGCTGCTTCAAACCAAGCTTGTCGAGCAGGCGCTTGAAGCGGTCGCGATCCTCTGCAAGGTCAATCGAGTCAACCGAGGTGCCAAGGATTGGCACACCAGCCTGCTCCAGCGCATGGGCCAGTTTCAGCGGCGTCTGGCCACCAAACTGCACGATGCAGCCCACGAGCGTGCCGTTCTGGCGCTCCTTGTCCAGGATTTCCAGCACGTCTTCGGCCGTCAGGGGCTCGAAATACAGCCGATCCGACGTGTCGTAATCGGTCGACACGGTCTCGGGATTGCAGTTGATCATGATGGTTTCAAAGCCTGCGTCCGACAGCGCAAAGCACGCATGG
>CAIZGQ010000548.1 GCA_903932565.1 uncultured Hyphomicrobiales bacterium | reverse complement strand
GAGCCCAGCGCCATCAGGAACGCGTGGGGCGGGATCGCCTTGAGGCTGAACCAGATATCGGAGGCAGAAAGTCCGCGAAGCTCCCGGACGAGTAACCAGAACGAAAAGGCGACTGCAGCGAGGCCAATGACGGGCCAGATAAAGTCCAGAACGCGCTTCATTTGTATCCGGCAAATCGGCGGCAGGCTGAGCGCCGCCGCAGTGTCAGGTCGCCGACATCCCTGCACGACCCTCAGGGGATACGCAAGCGGCAAGGGGTGCTGTTTCAGGTGATGCGGACCCTCGCCCCCGAACCCGGCTCTAGATTTATCCAGATGGGGCGTACCCTCTCCCTTGGGAGAGAGAGGGTGGTCGGCGGATACCGACCGGGTGAGGGTGAGTCTGTTGCGTCAGAACCCTCATCCGCCCTGCATCCGCAGGGCACCTTCTCCACGCAAGTCGGGTTTACCCGACTTGCGTATTCCAGATGACGAACCCCGGCTCGAGCCGGGTTCGGTGGGAGAAGGCCTTCACCGCATTGCTGCTCACTCCGTCACGCCTGAGCGTGGCGGAGACCCTGTGAGGCCAGGTCGCGCTCGCGCGCATCCAGACCTTTTTCGCGACCATCGAGGTTCTGGACTTTGGCCAGTTCCGCGGTGGCATCTTCCAATGCACTCTTGGCATCGTCGACCTGCGCCCGCAGCTCGCCGATGGATGTTTTCAGATTGTCCCGACGAACCCGTGCGGCTCGCGCATAGGTCGAATAGGCAAAATGTGTCGGGTCAATATTGTTTGTCCGCTGCTCTTCCGCACCAATTTCGCGGTCGAGGTCAGTGGCCATGCGCGTAAATTCCGAGATCATCATTTCGATCTGGGCAAGGCGGCGGCGCTTTTCTTCAACCTGGAAGCGCTTCAGGCGGATAAGGGTATCCCGCGACTTCATACTCATTACTCCAAGACGCAGGTTCAGATGAACCCCCCGTTGAACAAACGGGAGAACGATCCGCGAGACACATTCACCATGGCGCATTGAGGTTGCTGTTTTCTTACCGTGCTGCCACGAATTCGCCGGGAATTTGGCTGCGCTCGCAAAAATTTAACAGTTTCGAGACGGTGTTAAGCCCTGGTTAACCATGTGCTGCGAGGTTGAATCAGGGCTGCAATATGCCCCGGCGAACACCACGATTGAAGGCGAAAGCCGTGCCCCGTGGTGCTTTATGAGAATTTCGGGAGTTCGGTCGAAAGGCCCCTGCGGAAATAATCATGCGTCTGATGTTGGATTGCGCTCGCGTTACGTTCACGAATCACATTTTGTTAAGCATTCGCCGTTAAGGTTTATAGGCTGGATATTGAAGGGCGTTTGCCCTGATTCGGGCCTGAACGGCGGCGCTATGACGCGTAACGGACGGGACTAGCGGGGCCAGGTGGGGACCACTCATGCGCGTACTTTTAATTGAAGATGATAGCGCAACCGCGCAGAGCATCGAGCTGATGCTCAAGTCCGAGAACTTCAACGTCTACACGACGGATCTCGGCGAAGAAGGCATCGATCTGGGCAAGCTTTATGATTACGACATCATATTGCTCGATCTGAACCTCCCCGACATGTCCGGCTACGAAGTGCTTCGCACGCTTCGGGTCGCGAAAGTCAAAACGCCCATTCTCATCCTGTCAGGCCTCGCTGGCATTGAAGACAAGGTGAAGGGTCTGGGCTTTGGCGCCGATGATTATTTGACCAAGCCGTTCCACAAGGACGAGCTCGTGGCGCGCATCCACGCCATCGTGCGCCGCTCAAAGGGCCACGCCCAGTCCGTCATCACCACCGGCGATCTGCTGGTGAATCTCGATCAGAAGACGGTCGAAGTGTCGGGCATTCGTGTCCACCTCACCGGCAAAGAATACCAGATGCTGGAACTGCTCTCGCTGCGCAAGGGCACGACCCTGACCAAGGAGATGTTCCTCAATCATCTCTACGGCGGTATGGATGAGCCGGAACTCAAGATCATCGACGTGTTCATCTGCAAGCTGCGCAAGAAGCTGGCGAATGCGAGCCAGGGCCGCAACTACATCGAGACCGTCTGGGGCCGCGGTTACGTGCTGCGCGAGCCCAACGAAGCGGACGAGCGCATCACTGCGTAAGCGCGTCCCTGTTCTGCTCAAAAATTCGAAAGAGCCGCCTCACCGGGCGGCTTTTTTGTTGCAGCGATCGCGTGGCACCATTGACTAGCGCAGCAGCTTCAAAATCTGCACGGCGTCGGCTTCGTTCCGAAAGAAGAAACGGATGACCCGCTGATCCACCTCAAAAAAAGACGGATCGCTGGAGGCGCGCCGCAGGGCCTCGAAGGTTTCAATCAGTGCGGCCAATTCGTCCGGATTGAATTTTGCCAAGGGCGCTTCGACGACATGGGGGCAATGATGCTGGATGTCCGTGCGTCGCCGGTCGCGATCATCGCCACGCGTTTGCATTTGCATTTGGCCGCGCGCCCGGGCGCGCAAGCGGCCTTCGACCAAACGATCAGCCGAAATGATGTTGTCTTTGACGGGGCCGTTATCCTCCAGGAGGTCATCGTCCGCCATTGCGAAGCCTAATACTCGGTCGCCAAGGTAAGTTTCATGAACGACCCTGTCTTGGTTGCGCACGGCTCTACGGATCGTCCGCGTATCGGGTAGAGAGTTATCAGGCCGGGTGAGGATTTGACGTGCGCTAAGGCACATCGCAGCTGAAATGCTTGCGACGTCGCGTCGTGAGACGGCCTTGTGGTGAGGGCTTCATCTCAGGCGTTGCGGCTCAGATTGTGTTAGCTCACCAGCACAAACTGGCGACGCCGAGCGGCCGGCACATCCTCGGCTGTTGAAAGAAATGCCGGATAATCGGGGTTCGGCACCAGGGTCTGTGTGACGCCGAGCACGGTTTCAGATGCACCCAGCGCCAGCACGCCGCCGCGCCGTAGCGTACGCGACATCCGCTCCAGAACCTGTTTGCGCGATTCCACATCAAAGTAGATGAGGATGTTGCGGCAAAAGATGATGTCAAAGGGGCCAAGTTTCGCCGGATCGTCCAGCAGGTTGAAGTGCTCGAAACTGATCCGACGGCGCAGGTGTTCGCTGACCCGCCAGCTGTCCCCCTGCTGGGTGAAATAGCGCAGCAGCAGTGCAACTGGCAGTCCACGCTGCACTTCAAACTGGTTGAAATAGCCAAGTTGGGCTGTTTCAAGATTGGCGTGTGAAATGTCCGTGGCCACGATTTCCAGGCGCCATCCGGCAAACAGGCGCGCTTCCTCATCCAAGATCATGGCGAGCGAATAAGCTTCCTGGCCGGTCGAGCACGCCGCCGACCAGATGCGAATATGTCGCTGCTGGGCGCGGGTTTCGTGCAATTGGCGCAGGAGCTGGCGAAATTGTTCAAACGGCGTGCGGTCGCGAAAGAACAAGGTTTCGCTCGTCACGGCAGCTTCAATCACGGCACGTTCAACTTCAGGATCTGCGCCGTTTATCACCGCTTCGGCCAGGCTGTCGATCGTTTCCAACCCCAGGCGCTGGATCACGGGCAGCATGCGCGATTCCAGCAGATCGTGTCGGCTGACGGCGATGGCCAGGCCAGCGCGGCGGCGCAAGAAGCGCCGAAGCACGTCAAAGCTTAACGGGGTCATGTCCGACCTCCGCGCTGGGGTCGATCGAGGAGGCGCGTGATGGTCACCGCCATGTCATCGAGCGCGTAAAGCCCGGAGGCCAGACCCTCGCGCACGATGGCACCCGGCATGCCCCAAACGACGCTGGAAGCTTCATCCTGCGCGATGACGCTGCCGCCCGAACCAACAATCGTGCGCGCGCCAGCCACGCCGTCCACGCCCATGCCTGTAAGCACAATGCCCAGCGCCGCTTTGCCAAAACATTCGGCGACCGAGCGAAACAAAACGTCCACGGCCGGACGACAGAAGTTTTCCGCAGCTCCATCGTCATGCACCAGCACAATGCTGGAGCCCTCACGTGCAACACGCAGATGGCGGTGGCCCGGTGCTAAATAGATATGCCCGGGTTTTGGAACTTCGCCCTCATGGCCTGTCGAGCAGGGGCGTCCGGAAACACGCGCCAGATGCTCGGAGACGACAACGCTGAAATCGGCCGGCATGTGCAGAACAATGAGGATTGGAACCTGATCCAGCGCGTGCCCGAGCCCGGCAAGAAGCGTGGCAAGGGCCTGCGGTCCGCCTGTGGATGCACCGATGGCGAGGACCTTGGGCCGCGCGGTCGAATAGGTGCGCATGATTGGGGTCGTCAGGGCCGCAGCCCGAGGTGCAGGGTCCGGCTCCTGCGCCCGATCCTTCAATACCTGCTGCACCATCACGCGGTCACTTTCACGGCAACGCCGATAAACTGAATATGGGTAAGCTCGATTAGAACCGGATCAGCCCGATTTCTTCGAATTTCGAGCGCACGATGTCTTTGTCGAAGGGCTTCATGATGTACTCGTCAGCGCCTGCGTGCATCGCGCGGGCAATGTGAGCGACATCATTTTCCGTGGTGCAAAACACAATCTTTGGGTCTGTCCCGCCGGGAAGTCGACGCAATTCACGCATGAATTCAAAGCCGTCCATGATCGGCATGTTCCAGTCGAGCAGGATGGCATCGGGCATCCGCCGCATGCACGCCTCGATCGCGATGCGGCCGTTTTCGGCCTCGCTGATTTCGAACCGCAAGCCTTCAAGAATGCGCTTGGCAACTTTGCGGATGACACTTGAATCATCGACGACAAGAACCTGTTTCATGGTCTTTACCCCGTCTGCCGTCATTTCAGGCGGCCTGTGCGTGGTGAGTGTTGTGTGCGGCATGTGCGTGGTTAGCGTGTGCCTGCGTGGCGTGATGCGCGTTCAGTAGTGATTCAACATCCAGAACGGCGAGGAGCCCGTCGTCCATTTGATAATATGCCGTGTGCGCGAGATGCGGGATTTCGCGGCCATTGGCATGCGGTATGAGTGAGGTTGGCAAATGAATGCGCGTTGATGAGGAGATGCGCAGAACATCGCCCACTTCATCCACCACCAGGGCGAACGACTGGCCATTGATTTCGGTGCCGATGGCTAGAAGATCCTCGGTGTGGTCAGGCATCGGCTGACCCAGCTTCAGATGCATGGAGATCGCCGGTGTGATCTGGCCACGTAGATTAACGAGGCCCAGCATGTGCGAGGGCCCCAGTGGCACGGGCGTCATGGCGGTAATCTTGAAGACCGTCTGCACATGGGAGATGAGCATGCTGATGCGCTCTGTGCCCACACGCACCGTGAAGACATTGATGTCATCATGCTTGTTCAAGATCGACCGCATCTGGTCGGTCGTGACTTTGGTGAGCTCGCTTAAAATCATCATGCTGCAACCTGCCCAATTGTG
>CAIZGQ010000547.1 GCA_903932565.1 uncultured Hyphomicrobiales bacterium | reverse complement strand
GGATCGAGCTTTCCTTCGCGCGCGGCTTCCGTCAGATCACGCGCATATTTCTTCAGCGCATCATAGGCGTTCTCAGCCGTGGCGTTGTCGGCCGTGCGGCCTTTGCGCAAGTCTTCGACGGCCTTGTTCAGGCTGAGGGGCGTGACGCCACAACGCTCGAGGATCTTGGCGGCTTCCGCACCCTTTTCGAGTGCCACTGCAATCAAGAGGCGCTCGACGGTGACAAAGCTGTCACCGGCTTTTTCGGCCAGCTTTTCCGCTGCATCAAAAATGCGAGCTGTGGTTGGGACAAGATAGACCTGGCCCGCACCAGCGCCCTGCACCTTGGGGAGTTTGGCAAGCGCCCGTTCCGTCTGCTCCAGCGCTTCGCGCGAGCGGCCCCCAGCCTTGTCGATCAGGCCAGAGCACAGGCCTTCAGGATCATCCAGAAGCACCTTGAGAACATGTTCGGGGGTGAATTGCTGATGGCCCTCGCGGACCGCAAGCTGCTGGGCGGACTGGATAAAGCCACGCGTGCGCTCGGTGTATTTTTCAATATTCATAAAACCCTCCTCACCCGCCAAGTTCATTCCGAAGCAAGGAACACAGCGATGATCACTTGTGATTTGGCCCCGTGATGCGGCGACCATGACGGGCATATGGGGGCAGTTTTTGTTTGAGAAAGGGGAGCGGCTTCAATCATCCGGTGACAATTGATGTGGATCAGAGTGGAGCAGGTCGGCGTCTTCCGGGAGCGACAGCACGTTAGAAAAAAGGCGGCCCGTTGGGGCCGCCTTGAAGCTCATTCGCCGAACGGCAGGTCACCGGATGCGCTGGGCTCTGCCGGACCGCCCTCACTGCCCTGCTCGTTGAGCGGACGACGGCGACGGCGACGCGGACGCAGATGAAAGCCACCGGCTTCCTGATCGCCATCCGCATCGGGACTGGTCTGATGGACCGGGGCCGTGTCAGGGACGTCATCACCAGGGATGCGCACGGGCGCCGTGATGAAGGCGGGCAGCGAGGGCTGCTCGGCATCCTCCGGCATCACGCGCTGCTCGGGACGGGGGGCATCGTTGCGCACGTAATCGGGATTGCGCGGCGCATCATTGCGCTCCGGCCGATCGCCACGATCCTGACGCGGGTCCTGGCGGTTATCCTGACGCGGATCCTGTCGATTATCTTGCCGGTTGTCGGGACGATTGTCCGGCCGATCACCGCGGAAATCGCGCGGCGGGCGGCCATCACGCGGCTGGCGGTTCTGGTTGAAGCGGTTGTTGCGATCCTGGAACGGACGGTCCGGGCGTGGGCCGCGATCCTGATTGCGGTCTTGATTCCGATCTTGGCGCTCGCCGCCATTGTAGCCGCCCTGACGCTCGGGACGCTCCCCATAGGGCTGGCCCTGGTAGGGATTGGGCTGTGGCTGCGGCTGGTAAGGTGGCTGGCCACCGGCACCTGGAACAGGCGCGACCGGCGCGGGCTGGAACTTCTCGAAGGGCGACGCGAAGCGATCGGGGATCGCATCATCATCGTCATCCTCGGCATCCTCGGCATCTGCCTCGCCGGGGGAGCGCTGATAGCCCGCCTGCGCCTGCTGCTGCGCAAGCTGTGCGGTCGCGATGATGCGATAGTAATGCTCGGAATGCTGAAGGTAGCTCTCAGCCATCACGGGATCACCAGAGGATTGCGCATCCCGGGCCAGTTGCAGGTACTTTTCTGCGACGTGGTGGGCCGTCCCGCGGATCTTCACATCCGGACCGTTTGACTCGTAACTGCGTGTCAGCGGATTGGGACCCTTGCGGTTGTTGTTGTTGCTACGACCGCGCATGCGCTTGTTCTGACCAGGTCTCATCGACAATCCTTGGTGTCCTTCTAGTCACTGCGTCGGCCGTCAGGCTCGGCGGAGATGCATGCCCGCTGCAATGGGCACTGTGCGCTTGCGCTTTTGCGAAGCGATTTTGTCAACAGCAAATGAGTTTCAGCCCCTTCGGGCAGGTGCGGTTTACCCCTCCGGGCACGTGAGTTTTAGCCCCTCCGGGCAGCTAAGTTTTAGCCCCTCCGGGCATGGCCCCATAATCCGCATGTGTCGCGGGGTGGACCCCTTGAGCTGGAACGTTCCAACACATGGGAGGTGGAGATTACGCCTAGATAAAACAGGAACCGCACCTGGCTGCCAAACCGGAGAGCGGGCGCCACATCAATTGGGCACCATCACTCTTCAGAACGGAGGCAAAGCCGTTTGCGTCTACCGCCTCTGAGGCGATTCATGACGTTATCTATAGCGGCATTTGCGTCTGGAGCCAAGGCCCTCAGGGGATAAAAGAAAAAGCAGCCCAAGCTTCAGTGGACGAACGTGCCGAGACCGGAAGGTTGGCATTGTCGCCTATGTCACCTCGATCAGACTTTCCCCTCGCTCGATTGCGATGAGTATCTCGGGCAAGACGCTCTCAAACCAAGCTAGCAAGTCGCGACGTCTCGTGTTGGGGAGCCGGATCCAGATTACCAAGGGTCCGCCATCCGCCAAGGCTTTCCGCTGGGCGAAATCTTCGTCCTTTGTCAAAATTGCATAAGACATAGCCGCAGCATGATCCCAGATTGCTGTGTCGGACGCCGCTTCTAGGCCAAGGTCGCGCACATGAACGGCCTCATGGTCTTGGGCCGCGAGCCAGCGCGCGAGAGCCGGTGGCAACTGCGCGTCGACCAAAAAGCGCATCAGGCGACGCGCAGCACGAGATGATCGCTTTGTCGTGCTGCATATTCGAGAGCGGCTGTGATGTCGCCCTCCTCCAACGAGGGATAGTCCGCAAGAATTTCAGCGCGGTCAGCCCCCGCCGCCAAAAGGTCCAATACGTCCCGCACCCGAATGCGAAGGCCGCGCAAACAGGGGCGACCCCCGCACTGGCCAGGGTCTAATGTAATCCGGTGGGTCTCGCTCATGACTGCGCTCCAGATGGCCCGATTACCACGAGCATATCATCATAAGCGGCCATCGCCACGCTCGCGCGTCGCCAAGAGGCGCACGTCATATGATGGGCAGCTGATCTAGACTACCCCAGCCCCACCAAAATCGCTCGGACGTGCCCGCCAAGGTCCCGGCGGAAGGCTCTGACTTTAAGCCCCGCTGCCGTCATCAGCTTGGCAACATCGCTGTCCTGCCCCGCCCCAAACTCAAGGATGGCAAGCCCGTCCGGTTTCAGATGGTCCGGCAACCCCTGCGCCAGAATCCGGTAGGCGTCCAGTCCATCCGCACCACCATCGAGCGCGAGGCGTGGATCGTGGTCGCGCACCTCCCGGTCCAAGCCGGCAATGTCGGAACTTGGTATATACGGCGGGTTTGACAGGATGAGATCGAACCGGCCCGAGACCGGCTCGAACCAGCTCCCCACGACAATTTCAGCGCGCGCTGACAGGCCGCAACCCTGCAAATTTCGCCGGGCCAGTTCGACAGCGTCCGCAGACAAATCGACGCCGATGCCGCGCGCGTTCGGCAATTCCACCAACATCGCGCAAAGCAACGCACCCGAGCCCGTGCCCAAATCCAGCACCCGCAGGGGCTCGCGCAGGCGTCCGGCGAGCGCCACAATGGCGGCCTCAATCAGCGTCTCGGTGTCGGGCCGGGGGTCAAGCACGTCCGCTGTGACCAACAAGTCCAGCGACCAGAAGCCCTTTTGCCCAAGGATGCGCGACACCGGCTCCCCCGCCGCGCGTCGCGCGATCAAAGCGGCAAGACGCACTTGCGCCTCGGCACCAACCAGCGCATCGGGATCACGCATCAGCCCGGCCCGATCAAGGCCGGTAGCAGCCTGCAACAGCAGGCGCGCATCGAGGTTGGCCTCTCCGATGCCCGCCGCTGCCAGCTGATCGACAGCCTTGCGCAGGAGCGCATCCGCCGTGACCGCAGGCTCGGCCGGCATGTCCCTTGGGGGATGCGTCACGCGGCCCTTACCCGAGCGCGCGGGTGAGAACACGGGTCAGGCGCGCCGCAAAGGCCACGCTGTCCCCGAGCTTCTCGCCTTCCGCGAGGCGCGCTTCATCGTAGATCAGCCACGCCGCGTCCTCGATGAGGTCCTTGTCCTGCCCATCGGCAAAGCGGCGGGCAAGGCCAGCCACAAGGGCATGGCCGGGATTGATCTCGAGAACGGGCTTGGAAATCGACCCGCGCCCGGCATCCGCCAGCATACGCTCCAACCGACGGTCGAGCCCCGTCTCAGGGGCGACAAGACAGGCGACGCTTTCAGCCAGCCGGTCAGAGGCCCGCACGTCCCCTACCGAGGTATCAAGGATGGTCTTGATGTGCGCCAGCAGGGTTGCAACTTCGGGTGTTGCCTCGCTGGCGGGTGCCGTTGCACCCTCTGCGACGGCAATATTCTTCAAGTCCGTTGCGCCCTGCGTCACAGACTTGAACGGCTTGCCCTCAAACCCCAGCGCGGTCTGCACCCAGAACGCATCAACCGGGTCGGACAACAGCAGCACTTCCACACCACGCGCCCGGAAGCCTTCAAGCTGCGGGCTGGTGGCCAGACGCTCAGCGTCCTCGCCCACAAGATAATAGATCGCTGTCTGGTTCTCGCGCAGATTTGCAACGTAATCGGCCAGCGAGCGACGCCCGTCCGCATGGGTCGAAGTCACAAAACGCGACAGCTTGAACAGGCCATCGCGGCGCTCCGGGTCCTCGTAGAGACCTTCCTTCAAAACAGCGCCGAAATTCTGCCAAATCTTTTCGAATGCATCGGGATCATTCTCGGCGCATTTTGCCAGTTCCTGCACCACGCGATTGGTGACCGCCTTGCGGATTGCCGCAAAGACCGGGCTTTCCTGGATCATCTCGCGCGACACGTTGAGCGGCAGATCGCCAGAATCCACGACAAGGCGAACAAAACGCAGCCAACCGGGCAGCAAATCCGCATCCTGGGTGATCAAGACGCGGCGCACATACAGCTTGGCGCGGCCCTTGCGCGAGGGTTCGAACAGATCAAGCGGCCGCGAACCGGGCACGAAGGCGAGCACTGTGTACTCATAACGGCCTTCGGCGCGCCAATGCAGCGTCATGGCAGGCTCGTCATACTGGCCAGCGAGGCCGCGATAGAACTCGGTGTAGTCCTCGCTGCTGATAGCGCTCTTGGGCTTTGTCCACAGCGCCACGCCGTCGGTCAGACGTCTGGCTTCGTCCTTGCCCGCTTCGGTAAAGTCAATCGGCACGGCGATCGCGCCGGAATGCTGCTCAACAATCTGTTCAAGCTTCCAGCTTTCCAAAATGTCCTTGGCGCGCTCCGCGATGTGCAGAATAACCTTGGTGCCGCGCAGGGGGGCCTGATCGAGCGGCAGGCTGTCGATGGTGTAGGCGCCTTGTCCGTCCGACTCCCAGCGCCAGGCCGCATCAGACCCTGCCTTGCGGGTCTCGACCGTCACGCGGTCGGCGACCATGAAGGCCGAATAAAAGCCGATGCCGAACTGGCCGATGAGATCGCCGGTGGCTGCGCCCTTGCCGCCCTCTTCCTCGCGGTCCTCGTCGCCAGCCTTCTTGGCGGCCATGCGCTCCAGAAAAGCCCGCGTGCCGGAATTGGCAATCGTGCCCAGAGCGGCGACAAGATCATCGCGATCCATGCCAATGCCGTTGTCCGTGACGGTGAGCGTCGCGGCCTCCTTGTCCAGATGCAAGCCAATGGTGAAGGGGGCGCCATCATGGATGAGGTTTGGCGTTTCGACAGCCTCGTAGCGGAGCTTCTCGCAGGCATCCGCCGCGTTGGAAATCAGCTCACGCAGGAAGATATCCCGCTCGGAATAGATCGAATGCACCATGAGGTGCAGCAGGCGCGCCACATCGGCCTGAAACGCATGGGACTGGGGATTTGCCTCTGGGGCGGCTGGCGCGCGCACGTCGTCGGTCGCTGACAAGACTGGCCTCGTTTGATGATGCCGAAAACGGCGTTTTGAGAAATTGGGTTGGCGCGGGCAGGTGCTCGCGCCCCGCTCATATCGCTGGCAGCGTCTCAGACTTCAAGGGGGCACATGGGCGGAGGTGCGGCCAAGCCGAGCACAAAAAAAGACCGGTGGGGCCCCAGAGTTTCCTCCGCGCACCACACCGGCCCAAACGTTGCTGTCCACTCAAGACTGCGCCCGGGCATCCTGATCCCTCAGGGGCTGGGGGGCGTTAGCGGGTCCGAAGAACCGAACGCCCGGGCGGTGACGCAACTGACTAAACTATCATTTGAAACTCTGTCGGCCATTGGTCCGGATCGCGGCAAGATTGTGATTTCGCCCAGAAACGAACTGGATAATCGGGAACGACAGTCACGAATACGTCATTTGCAGACGTTTGCGCCCTTGTCGGCTTGCCGCCGTCGCGCCATCTTGGAGGCAACGGAGGCGGCATTGAGCGAAGACAAGCCGGGTTTGAACCCATGGCACGCGGACCTGGATCAGCATGGCGATCCGCACGTGCTGCCGTTGCGCCGCGCAGACCGCGATGAGGCGAAGCCGCCAGCCGGCCCCGCCTCCTTGGTGCCGCTGAGCCGGCCGAGCGTCCCCGTGGTCGTCACCTTTGATCGGCACGAACTGCGCGAAATCATGAACGTGTATGGCCGCCGCGTGGCCGAAGGCGAGTGGCGCGATTACGCCATCGACTTTACGCCCAACCGCGCGGTCTTTTCGATCTTCAAGCGCACCTCAGAGGTGCCCCTTTATAGAATTGAAAAAGACCCAAAGCTTGCGCGCAAGCAGGGTGCCTATTCGGTCGTGGCCTCTAACGGGCAAGTGCTGAAGCGCGGCCAGGACTTGGCCCGCGT
>CAIZGQ010000546.1 GCA_903932565.1 uncultured Hyphomicrobiales bacterium | reverse complement strand
TTCCTGGGAATCGCCGTTGTTGCTGGTGGTGCAGCGTTCATTCTGAGCGGAAGCAAGCCACCAGAAACGCCGCAGGCCGTCACAATTTCTGCCGCGCCGCAGCTGGAAACCGAAGAGGTTCTGACCGCTGGTCGTGATCTGCCCATGGGCACGGTGATCAACGACCCAGATTTGCTGTGGCAATTGTGGCCCCGGGCCGGCGTCGGCCCTGGTATGATCAAGAAGACCGATGATGCCCGTCTAATTGCAGATCTCAAAGGCTCGGTGGTCCGTGGATCATTTGTGCAGGGCGAGCCGCTTCGCCGCGACAAGCTGGTGAAGGGACCCAACGCGAGCTTCATGTCAACGCTCTTACCCTCCGGATCCCGCGCGGTCGCGATCAATATTGACTCGCAGGGCGCAACGACGGCGGGCGGCTTTATCCTTCCCAACGATCGCGTCGACATCATCCGCACCTATCGCGACGAAGACGCCGCCAAGTCAGGCGTTGGTGATGCTTACGTGAGTGAAACAATTCTGCCCAATATACGGGTTCTCGCCATCGGCCCGACCATTCAGGAAAAGAACGGCGAGCGCGTCAGCGGCACAAACGCCACACTCGAGGTCACGCCGCAGCAGGCCGAGACGATCGTGCTCGCACAGCGTGTCGGGCAATTGTCACTCGCCCTGCGCAGCCTCCTCGATTTTACAAAGAAAGAAGAGCCCAACGCAGGGGATGATAAGGCCGATAAGTCGCTGTCTGTCATTCGCTACGGGGTTCAGAACTCACTGGCAAAACGATGAGCAATTTGTCGCGTGCCCGCATCTATGTTGGGGAGTCAGCTATGAAATCCAAGTCGACGGTCGCGCGCTCAACCAGAACGCGACACCACCTGTTGCGCGGCTCAGCCCTCGCACTGTCCTTGGCGCTCGGCGGCCTCATGACATCTGCAACGGCAGAGGACATTGCGCGTAATTACACGGTTCAACTTACACCGCAGGATGCCAATATCGCGCGTCATCTGAATGTGGGTGTTGGCAAGTCGGTCATTGTGGAATTGCCACGGGACGCGTCCGAAATTTTCGTGGGCAATCCAGCCATCGCCAATGCGGTTGTTCGCTCGGCGCGCCGTCTCTACGTGATCGCCGCAACCACGGGGCAGACCACCATCTTCGCGATGGACAAGGATGGCCAGCGCATCGCCTCGCTCGAACTCGTGGTTGGTCGCGACATGGATGAGCTTCGGCGCATTCTGAGCACGGCCATTCCCGAAAACGACATCCATGTCTCGACTGTCAATGACACGGTCATTCTCACCGGTACGGTGGCATCTGCATCCGAAGCGCAAAAAGCGGCTGATATTGCCAACGCATTCGTGGGTTACACGGCACTGGGTGGCAGCTCATCAGGCTCCTCAGGCGGCAGCTCGATTAACATTGGCGGCACGCAGGTCGTCAACGGAAAGCTGATCAATTCGCTGGTCATCCGCGGCAAGGATCAGGTGTCGCTGCGTGTGACGGTCGCCGAGGTGCAGCGCAACGTCATGAAGCAGCTTGGCGTCTCTGCGGGCTACAACAGGGGCAAGAGCGTGTTTTCGCTCGTGGACACGCCTTCCATGTCGACCCAGCCCGGGGCCATCGGTGGGGCTGGTGCCGGAAACGCCTTCCAGGGCAATTTCGGTTCTTTTTCTCTGAACATTCAGGCGCTGGAAAAGAATGGCGTGGCGCACGTTCTGGCTGAGCCGACCGTGACGGCGATTTCCGGTGAAAGCGCCAAATTCACGGCTGGCGGACAAGTCCCCATCACATCGTCAAGTTCCATCGACCCCAAGACTGGCGTCTGCACGGTGTCGAACGCGCTGCAGGATTACGGCGTGACGCTGAATTTCACGCCGACCGTTTTGTCGGAAGGTCGCATCTCACTGCATTTGGCAACAGAAGTGACCGAGATCGACGGGACCAATTCTGTTCAATATGCGTGTTCCAATTCGATTGGCTTCCGCACCCGCAAAAACGAGACGACGGTTGAATTGCCGTCGGGTGGTTCGATTGTTTCCGCGGGCCTCATTCAGCAACAAAGCCGCCAGGTCATTCAGGGCCTTCCCGGCCTGATGAACCTGCCCATCCTTGGCACCCTGTTCCGCTCGCGCGACTACCAGCGCGAGGAAACCGAACTTTTGATCGTGGTCACACCCTACATCGTCAAGCCCTTGCGGCCCGATCAGGTGAGCCGTCCGGATGACGGGTTCTACGACGCCAATGATGCCCAGAGCATGTTCATGGGCCGCGTCAACCGACTTTATTCTTCGGCCGACGGCCAACGTGCGCCACAGCAACTCAAAGGGCGCGTGGGCTTCATCAATGATTAACGTTTGTTCTGGAACTCTGCGTATCAAGAAGTGGAATGTGACGATGTGGACCAAGCCAGTTCAGCACACTCGGACGCTGCGGCTTCTCGCCCTGATGGCGTTTGCATTACCGTTGGCGGCCTGCGGCGGCAATGTGGACCGCAGCATGGCGACAGCCACGATGCCGGAGGATTATCACCAGCGCCATCCTGTGGCGCTCGCCACAGGCATGGAAAAGCTCGACGTATTCGTGGTTGGTTACGACGGGCGCCTGGATCGCCGCCAACTGCGCGACGTTCGGGATTTTGCTGACAGCTATAAACGCCATGGGCAGGGCAAGATCACGGCCATGGTGCCGAGCGGCACTGGCATGGAACATTCTGCTGCGCAGACTCTGGATGCCGTTCGGCACGTGCTGGCGGGATCGCACATTGCAGGCTCCATCAGCGTGGGAACCTACCAGGTTGCCAATCCTCGCCTGGCCGCGCCTGTTCAACTTTCATTCCCGGTCATGGAAGCCCAGGTTCACAATTGTGGCGAATGGCCAGAAGACCTCGCTTCGGGCTCAAGCGCAGATACGTTTTCAAACAAGTCCTATTACAACATGGGCTGCGCAACGCAGAAGACATTTGCCGCCCAGATCGATGATCCGCGCGACCTTGTTCGTCCGCGTTCGGAAGATCCCAGCGACGTTTCGATGCGGACACGTGCGATTGGCAACATTCGGACCGCAACCGACCCCGGCACCTCCTGGACTGTCCACAACACCGCAATCAGCAGCGTAGGATCAAACTGATGCAGGACGCGGACGACACAAAAGGTGCGGCTCACGCAGGTCACCGTCACATCACGCCAGTTCCGCGTGTCACCATGCAGGTATTTTGCGAAACGCCCGGCATGGCAGAGACCATTGACGGTGCGGTGAAGGATCGCCGCATGGCCAAGGCCCATGTCAAGGTCCACATGGGCGGCGGGCCGGCTGCCGTTGAAGCTTACCGAAATGCACCCACGCCCAATCTGATTGTCATCGAATCCCAATCGCCGCGCGAGACGCTGATCGAGCAGCTCGATGAGCTCGCCCAGTTTTGTGATAGCGGCACCAAAGTCATCGTGATCGGCCGGGTGAATGACATCATCTTGTACCGTGATCTCATTTCGCGCGGTGTCAGCCAGTATCTGGTGGCGCCGTTCGACTCGATGTATTTCGTGCAGGCTGTGTCTGAGCTTTATTCACATCCGAGCGCTGAACCGCTGGGCCGATTGATCGCGGTCGTAGGCGGCAAGGGGGGTGTGGGGTCCTCGACCATTGCGCACAATCTGGCCTGGACCGTTGCGCGCGGTATGGACCTTGCCACCGTCATCGTCGACATGGACCTGGCGTTTGGCACCGCGGGCCTTGATTTTAACCAGGACCCACCGCAGGGCATCGCAGAAGCCGTGTTCGCCCCAGACCGCTTCGACAGCAACGTGCTGGATCGCTTGCTGTCACGTTGCAGTGACCGTCTCAACCTGCTCGCCGCGCCGGCCACACTCGATCGCACGTATGACTTTGCGGAGAACAGTTTTGAAAATCTCCTCGATGTGATGCGGGCCTCGGTGCCGCTGGTGGTGCTTGATGTCCCCCACCTGTGGACAGCATGGTCGCGTCGCGTCATCTGTTCGGTGGATGAGGTGCTCATTGTTGCTGCGCCCGATCTTGCCAATCTGCGCAACGTCAAAAATATCGTCGACACGCTGCGCGCAGCACGTCCCAACGACAAGAAGCCGAAGCTTGTGATGAATTTTGTCGGCGTTCCCAAGCGCCCTGAAATTTCCATTGCGGACTTTATGCGTGCCGTCGAACTTGAGCCGACGGCCGTTATCCCGTTTGAGCCTAAGCTGTTTGGTACTGCGGCCAACAACGGGCAGATGATTGCTGAAGTTGAACCCGCCAGCAAAATTGCGGAAGCTATTTCAGACATCGGTCGCGCTGTGACGGGACGGGCAGAAGTCAAGAAGGTCAAGCGCACGATTCTCGATCCGTTTATCGCCAAGTTATCAAAGAAACTTGCGTCCTGAGGCCAGCGCTTCTGGTCCTTCGGTGATCAAAAGGAATTCAGACGACCATGTTTGGAAAGCGTTCGACCCAGTCGGGAAGTCCTGCGGCAGCGCCTGCTTCCGTTGATCGTCCGTCAACCGCCGCCGCGGTGTCGGCTGCGGGCGCGCCTTCGCCAGCTCCAAGCGCCGGCATGTCGTCTAACAACGAGGCGCTTGTCGATCCCAATCGCCAGGCAGCTGGCGCGCGGCGCTCGGACCAGTATTACATCACCAAAAGCATGGTTTTTGGTGCCTTGATTGAGGCAATTGATCTGTCGCAATTGTCTAAGCTTGATGCTGAAAATGCGCGTGAGGAAATCCGCGATATCGTCAATGAGATTATTTCGATCAAAAATGTTGTGATGTCGATCTCCGAGCAGGAGGAAATGCTCGATGATATCTGCAACGACGTTTTGGGTTACGGACCTTTGGAGCCGCTTCTGGCGCGCGATGACATCGCCGATATCATGGTCAATGGTGCCGCGCGCACGTACATCGAAGTCAGCGGCAAGATCCAGCTGACCAACATCCGTTTCCGCGACAACGCGCAATTGATGAACATCTGCCAGCGCATCGTCAGTCAGGTTGGCCGTCGCGTCGATGAAGCGTCACCCATCTGCGACGCGCGCCTTGCCGACGGGTCGCGTGTCAACGTCATCGCGCCGCCTTTGTCGTTGGATGGTCCGGCCCTCACCATTCGTAAGTTTCGCAAGGACAAGCTCACCCTCGATCAGCTCGTCCGCTTTGGTGCAATTTCGCCCGAAGGTGGCGAAATCCTCAAGATCATCGGACGCGTGCGTTGTAACGTTCTGATTTCCGGCGGCACGGGTTCCGGCAAAACCACGTTGCTGAATTGCTTGACCAATTACATCGACGCTGGGGAGCGCGTGATCACCTGCGAAGACGCGGCCGAACTGCAGCTGCAGCAGCCTCACGTCGTGCGTCTTGAAACACGTCCGGCAAATCTTGAAGGATCGGGCGCGGTCACCATGCGCGATCTTGTCAAGAACTGCCTGCGTATGCGACCTGAACGCATCATCGTCGGCGAAGTCCGTGGCCCTGAAGCGTTCGATTTGCTGCAGGCCATGAACACCGGTCACGATGGTTCAATGGGCACGCTGCACGCCAACTCGCCGCGTGAAGGTTTGAGCCGTCTTGAATCCATGATCACCATGGGCGGCTATTCGCTACCCGCCAAAACAATCCGCGAGATGATTGTTTCGTCCGTTGACATCATTATCCAGGCCGCACGTCTGCGCGATGGTTCGCGCCGCATCACGCACATCACAGAAGTGCTCGGTCTGGAAGCCGATGTCATCATCACACAGGATCTCTTTGTGTATGACATCGTTGGTGAGGATGCGCAGGGCCGCTTGATTGGCCGCCATCGCTCGACCGGCATCGGACGTCCAAGGTTCTGGGATCGCGCGCGCTATTATGGTGAAGAGACGCGCCTTGCTGCTGCTCTTGATGCATCTGAAGACAAGGAGCATGTTCGGCGCTGATCACGCTGGCATGAAGCGTCATGGATAGAGACACACTTCTGATTGTCGTGCTTGTTGTGCTGGTCGCTGGAGGTTTGTTCTTCGGCGTGATCGAGCCGATGTTGTCTGGCGACGCAAAGGCCGAAAAACGCCAAAAAGCGTTGCAAAGTTCGGCACGTCGGACGAATGATCGCTCGGGTGATACGGTCAATCGTCGCAAGCAAGTTGCCGACAGTTTGAAGGAAGTTGAGCAGCGCGGGAAATCGAAGCGAGTTTCGCTGGAGCAAAGACTTCAGCAGGCCGGGCTCAACATTTCCAAGTCGCGCTTCTTCATCTACCAAGCCGTAGGCGCGGTCGTTATGACGGGCGTCCTCTTTTTTGCCACAGGTGAGCCGCTCTATTCCCTCGCAGGACTGATCATTGGTGGGCTGGGACTTCCCAACTGGGTGGTCGGCTACATGCGCAAAAAGCGCATCAAGAAGTTTGTTGAGGCTTTCCCGGATGCCATCGATGTGATTGTGCGTGGTATTAAGGCTGGTCTTCCGTTGGGCGATTGCCTGCGCGTGATCGGCTCAGAAGCGCCCGAGCCCGTGTGCACGGAGTTTCGCGCGGTGGTGGAAGCGCAAACCATGGGCCTGTCCGCGGGCGAGGCAGTGGATCGTATTGGTGTCAGCATCCCCACTGCTGAGGCGAATTTCTTCACCATCGTGATCAACATCCAACAGAAGTCTGGTGGTAATCTGGCCGAGGCGCTGTCGGGACTTTCCAAGGTTCTGCGCGATCGTAAAAAGATGCGACAGAAGATTCAGGCGATGTCCAGCGAAGCCAAGGCCTCGGCTGGCATCATTGCGGCGTTGCCATTCGCGGTGGGCTTGCTCGTTTATATTTCGAGCCCGCGTTACATCGAGTTGTTGTGGCTGACCAACACGGGCCGAGTGGTGCTTCTCGCCTCCGCGTTCTGGATGTTTCTTGGCGTGATGGTCATGCGCAAAATGATCTCGTTTGATTTTTGATAAGGTACAGGCTCCATGGACCTCATCATTGATAAATTGAACGACACACAGTTCATCTCGAGCTGTCTGATTGCTTTGGCAACAGTTGCAGCAATGATGACTTTTTTCTTGCCGATGATCCAGGGCGATGTGCTGTCCTCGCGCATGCGGGCTGTTTCGGTTGAGCGCGACCGCATTCGCGCCCGTGAGCGTGAAAAACTGACAAAGGCCAGCAAGGCCACGCTTCGGCAGGAACCGAAAGTCTTCATCAAGCAAATTGTTGACAGGTTCAGTCTCTCGTCATGGCTTGGCACTGAAAAGGCAAAGCTGCAGCTCGCGCAGGCTGGCTTTCGCGGTTCAAAAGCTGAGACCATGTTCCTGTTCTCGCGCCTTGTTGCGCCGGCCTCCCTGTTCGTTTTTGCCGGCTTTTACGTCTTTGTGGCGTCAAGTTCATCGCAACCGGTTCCGATCCGTCTTGGCATCATGATGCTCGCCGCCTACATCGGCATCAAGCTGCCGGAAATCTTCCTCAAGAACACGATCCAGAAGCGTCAGGCATCGATGCGCAGAGCGTTCCCCGACGCGCTTGATCTGCTGCTGATCTGCGTTGAATCCGGCATGTCCATTGAGCACGCGTTTCGTAAAGTCAGCGTCGAGATTGGTACGCAGTCCATACCGCTTGCCGAAGAACTGACGCTTACCATGGCGGAATTGTCGTTTCTGCCAGACCGTCGGACGGCCTATGAAAACATGTCGGCGCGCACCGGCATTGACGCTGCGCGTCAAATTTCCACGGTCCTCATCCAGGCCGAGCGTTACGGCACACCGCTTGGGACAGCGTTGCGCGTTGTCTCCGATGAAAGCCGCAGCACGCGTATGTCCGAGGCGGAGAAGAAGGCGGCTTCGCTGCCGCCCAAGCTCACCGTGCCCATGATCCTGTTCTTTTTGCCCGTGCTCTTCGCAGTTATTCTGACCCCGGCGATCATCCAAATTTCTGCGCAAATGAGTAAGTAGGGCTTACTTTGCCGCATCGCTCCCGGTAAAGGGGGATATGGCCGAGGACCTTCAAACATCGCCC
>CAIZGQ010000545.1 GCA_903932565.1 uncultured Hyphomicrobiales bacterium | reverse complement strand
CTGTACGGGGATGGCGCGCAAACACGCTCGTTCTGCTATGTGGATGATCTGATCGATGCACAGATGCGGATGATGGCGACGCCTGCGGATGTTGTGGGGCCGATCAACATTGGAAATCCAACGGAGTTCACCATTCGCGAATTAGCGGAAATGGTGATCGCGCTGACAGGCGCAAAATCAAAGCTGATCTTCATGCCGCTCCCCTCCGATGACCCACGCCAGCGTAAGCCCGATATTTCGCGCGCCAAGCAGCACCTGAATTGGGAGCCGAAGATCGCCCTGCGCGACGGGCTGCAAAAGACGATTGCGTATTTTGACGATTTTCTGACGCGCAATGGCGGCGCCGACGGGATTGGGACCGCGCGCGCCTCGTAAACGAGTGGCAGCGTCAGTACTGAATCTTGTCAGCCTTCGTCATCCATTCTGCAAACACAGCGTCTGCCTCGGCGCTGCCGCAATGCAGGGTCGGGATAGAGCGTTCGGCCAGCGGCTTTGGCACTTCATTGTAAAGAAACTCGTCGTCAAAGCCGATTTCTGCCGCCTGTTGGCGCGTGTTGCCAAACACGATGCGATCAATCCGCGCCCAGTAAATCGCTGATAAGCACATTGGGCAGGGCTCGCAGCTCGCGTAGATCGTCGCGCCCTGCAGCGAGAAACTGTCGACCGCCGCACAGGCCCGGCGAATCGCGACGACTTCCGCATGGGCTGTGGGGTCATTGGTGGACGTTACCTCGTTCCAGCCCTCTGCCAGCACCTTTCCATCGCGCACGATCACAGCTCCAAATGGCCCCCCCTTGTTGGCCTGCATTCGTTCCAGGGACAATTTCGTCGCCTGCGCCATGAAGATGTGGTCCTGCTCGTCAAGGGTCGCGCTCATGCATGGATCCTGTTGGTTGGCGTTGGCTTGGTTGATGTGCGAGGCAAGGAATTTGCTACATTCATGCCAGCTTCAGGGTTGGCAGGTGAGGGGACGAAGAACATGCGAACTTGGATCAAAGCGCCATTGGCGATCATGGCGCAAGGCGCAGCCGGCGGCCTTGTCGTGCAGGATGGGATCATCAGTGAGCTAGTGGCGTCCGGCGCGCAGCCGGTCGCTCCCGTGGACCACGTGTTTGATGCCGGTCGTCATGTTGTCATACCCGGACTTGTCAACACCCACCACCACATGTTCCAGACGCTGACGCGCGCCCATCCCGATGCGATCAACAAGGAATTGTTCCCGTGGTTGCAGGCCTTGTTCCCGATCTGGGCACGGCATGTGAAGCCGGATAATTTTCGTCTGGCGACGCGGCTGGCGCTGACAGAACTTCTGATGTCAGGCTGCACGACTGTCTCGGACCACCAGTATTTTTATCCGCAAGGACTGGATTCGGCGATGGATATCCAGGCGGAGGAGGCCGCCAAAATCGGTATCCGCATGACGCTCACGCGCGGATCGCTCAATCTGACGGCGGATGATGGCGGCAACGCCCCCAACGACGGGGTGCAATCGGTCGATCACATTCTGGCCGATTGCGAGCGCGTGATCGGTCGTTACCACGACATGACACCCGGCGCGATGACGCGCGTGGCGCTGGCCCCGTGTGCGCCCTTCAACGTGACGCGCGAGCTGATGGAAAAGACCGCCGTGATGGCCGAGCGCTACAACACGCGGCTGCACACGCATCTCGCCGAGACGCGCGACGAGATCGACTATTGCCGTGAGAAATTCCAGTGCCGCCCGGTGGATTATCTGGAAGATGTTGGCTGGATGAATGAGCGCGTGTGGCTCGCCCATGGCATCCACTTCAATGATGATGAGGTGAAGCGCCTCGGCCATGCCTGTGTGGGCGTGTGCCATTGCCCAACGTCCAACATGGTGCTGGCGTCCGGCCAATGTCGCACCAAGGAACTGGAAGGCGCTGGCGCGCCGGTGGGGCTCGGCGTGGACGGCTCCGCCTCGAATGACAATTCAAACTTGATGGAAGGTGTACGTCACGCGTTGATGAGCAATCGGCTGCTGTATGGCGCCTCTGCTGTGACCCATCTTGATGCGTTGCGCTGGGCGACGGAGGGCTCGGCCAAGTGTCTCGGGCGCGATGATATTGGCAAGATTGCGCCCGGCCTGCAGGCGGATCTTGCCCTGTACACACTGGACGAGTTGCGGTTTTCCGGGGCAGGTGATCCGCTCGCAGCGCTTGTGCTATGCGGCGCGCATTCGGCGGATCGCGTCATGGTCAAGGGCAAGTGGCGCGTGATTGATGCCATGCCTGTGGGCGTGGATGTGGCGCGTTTGCGCCGTGAACACGGCGCGGCTGCGAAGGAATTTTTGGATAATCTTTGAGTTGCCCGGTCCCGACTCAACCCGAACCTAAATCTACTCGGGTTCTTGATCGGCATCGTGGGTCTGCATCGGGTTTGACGAGCGTGCCAACGCCTCGCGGCGAATGAGAAGTTGCGCACTGGTGGCGGCGGCAATCACCGCCGGGGCTTTGTCCTCGACGCCAGAAAGGCCGATGGGGCAGGTGAGTGCGGCGATGGCCGGCTCATCGAGACCCATCTCGCGCATGCGGTTGAGGAACCGCGCCCGTTTGCTGCCGGAGCCGATCAAGCCGACATACGAAAAGCGCCGCATTTCTAAAGCTTTTGCTGTGATGGCAAGATCCAGCGGGTGCGAATGCGTCATCACCAGCACAAAGGCTTCGGCGGGGGCGTCCTGCAATTCGGCCACCGGATCGGAGCTGAAAATCGGTTGGGTGTTGTCGGGCACTGCGGCGGGAAAAATGTCGTCGCGGGAATCAATCCACATGACCTTGAACGGAAGGGCTGCAAGCGCCAGCACCATGGCGCGCCCCACATGGCCAGCACCAAAGAGATAGAGAACGCTCGGCACCTCGCCGAAAATCTCGCTGATTTCGTGCGGTGCTTTGAGGCGCGAGGCATCGTCTGCCCGGCGTAGAATGCGCCCGTCCGCCCCGCCGCGGGCGAGGAATGTCACAAGCCCCTGGTGCTCGGCCTCAGCCAATTCCGTCAGGGAGGCAACATCGGCGGAGGCAAACGTCTCGATGCGGATTTGCACGCGCCCGCCGCAGCATTGACCAAGATCCGGGCCGAGCGATTTGGTGGTGAAAATGGCCGGGCCGCGCCCACGCTGCAGAGCGCGCTGCGCGTCCTCGATCGCCATCCATTCCAGCGCCCCACCGCCAATGGTGCCGTGAAAGCCACCCGAGCGGCGCACCACCATGTGGGTGCCCGTGTTGCGTGGACTGGAGCCTTCGACGCCCGTGATGGACACGAGGGCCGCCGAGCCTTCTGCGGAAATGCCCTCCAGAAGTCGACGGAAGATGGACATCAGGGCCTTGCCGAGAGCTGTGCCCGAGATTGGCGAAGTGCCTCTGCCGCCATGAGAATGCGCTCCGGCGTTGCCGGCGCATCCAGTGGCACCTGCTGACCGGGCGCGATGGACTGCAATGCATCCAGAATGGCAGAAAACACCGAGAGCGCCAGCATGAAGGGTGGCTCCCCCACCGCCTTGGAGCGGTAGATCGTCGCCTCGCGGTTGGGCGATTGCATCAGGGTGCATCGGAAATCTTCTGGCACGTCCGAGGCAACCGGGATCTTGTAGGTCGAGGGCGCATGGGTCATCAGGCGGCCCTTGTCGTCAAACACAAGCTCTTCCGTCGTCAGCCAGCCCATGCCCTGCACAAAGGCGCCTTCGATCTGGCCGACATCGAGCGCCGGGTTCAGCGAGCGCCCGACATCGTGCAGGATATCGACGCGGTCGACCTTCGTTTCGCCTGTCAGCGTGTCAATGGAGACTTCCGAACAGGCTGCGCCATACGAGAAATAAAGGAATGGCCGGCCGCGCCGCTTCTCGCGATCCCACACCACCTTGGGCGTGCTGTAGAAGCCAGCCGACGACAAATGAATGCGGCCCTGACGGCACTTCTTGGCAAGCTCGGGAAAGGGAACGGACAGATTGCCGATGATCACCATGCCATCGCGCATGGTGATCAGGTCTTCGGAGGTGTCGTAGGCGGCGGCCGCAAAGGCAATCATGCGGCCCTTGATCTCGCGCGCGGCAACCTGTGCCGCCATGCCGTTGAGGTCCGAGCCGGAGCTCGCCGCCGTTGGCGAGGCGTTGGGCACTTTGGCCGTATTGGTGGCAGTGATGCGTACCCAGCTCAGCGGAATCCCAAATTCCTCTGCCACCACTTGGGCAACTTTGGTGAAGAGGCCTTGGCCCATCTCCGTGCCGCCGTGATTGAGATGCACGGAGCCATCCTGATAGACATGCACCAGCGCACCCGCCTGGTTCATGTGGATCAACGAGAACGAAATGCCAAACTGCACGGGCGTCAGCGAAAGGCCCTTTCGGATGATCGGGTTTTTCGCGTTGTGAGCTGCAACCTCCTTGCGGCGTGCGCGGTAGTCGCTGGAGGCCTCCAATGTGTCGAGAAGCTCGTGCAGGACATCAGGGTCCTCGACCTTCATCG
>CAIZGQ010000544.1 GCA_903932565.1 uncultured Hyphomicrobiales bacterium | reverse complement strand
CCGCCGCAATTCCGGCGTCAGGCAATAGGCGATGAGGTAGGAATCCATCGTCGTCCATTCCATTGCCATCCCGGACAGGCGCTCCAAAGCGCCGCGGGCCTCTGCCAATGACCAAACAACGCGCTGGCGCAGGGTGACACGCGAGAGCGCCTGCTTCTGACGCTGCTGCGCATAGGCTGACAGCAGATCGTAGACGGTCGCCGTGAACTGCGACTGGCGATTGATGGTGACGCCCTCAGGATCGCCGCGCAGGAAAATGTCACGACCCAATTGCGGACGCTCGACGAGTTTCTGGGCGGCGTTGCGGATCTGCTCCAAGCGGGCCAGACGCGCTGCAAGCGCTGCGGCAAGATCAGCAGCCGCTGGCTCGTCCGCTTTCGGCGGATCGGGCAGGAGAAGCCGAGATTTGAGATAGGCAAGCCATGCCGCCATCACCAGATAATCGGCGGCGAGCTCCAGGCGCACCTTGCGGGCGGCTTCAATGAATTCAAGATATTGCTCGGCCAGCGCCAGAACGGAAATCTTGGCAAGATCGACCTTTTGGCGGCGCGCGAGTTCGAGCAGAAGGTCCAGCGGCCCCTCAAACCCATCCACATCAACCAGAAACGAGGGTTCCGTCTCACCCTTGTCCAGCTCGATGTTCTGCTCAAATGGCAGATGTTGGGCCAACGAATCACTCCACACACCCGGGCTAGTTGCCCTGAATTTTTAGAGTGACCATCTCAAGCGGCAGGTTCAAGGCCCGATTGCAGCCGCGCCCATGCATCCACAGGATCAAACGCCACGTTTTGGGCATTTGAGGGACTTTTTCGCAAAGCAAGAGCGTTTTGCGCCCTTTCCAGAGATGTCCCCGACAGTATGGGGCTCGCACCGGCAACCTCGGACGCCTCCGCAATCAGCCCATTGCAATGAAGCGCGAGATCGACCCCGGCGGCAAAGGCAGCCTGCGTGCGGGCCGCAAACGAGCCCGTCAGAGCCTTCATCGACAGATCGTCCGTCATCAGGAGGCCATCAAAGCCGATGTAGCCGCGGATGATGTCCTGGATGACCTTCTTGGACAGGGTGCCAGGCTGGTCCGCATCAATCGCCGCATAGACCACATGGGCCGTCATGGCGATCGGCAGATGATTGAGGTCGCGGAACGGCGCGAAGTCGGTGTCTTCCAGATCCTTCAAAGCGGCGCGCACCACGGGAAGTTCGAGATGGCTGTCGGCCGTGGCGCGCCCATGGCCGGGAATGTGTTTCACGACCGGCAGCACCCCGCCCGCCAGCAGGCCCTGTGCGGCAGCCAGGCCAAGGGCTGCGACCGTGCGAGGCTCGTCGCCATACGCCCGGTCCCCGATCACGCCGTGTCCCTCGGGCGCCGGAACATCGAGCACCGGCATGCAATCGATATCGATGCCGACCTTGATCAGATCGTGCGCCATCAGCCGGGATGCGAGGAATGCCAGCTCCGCCTGCGCGCTTGGCTCGCTGGTCGCCTGCGCAAATGCCGCCGCAGCAGGATATTTTGGCCAATGGGGCGTGGTCAGGCGCTGCACGCGACCACCCTCCTGATCGACCAAAACAGGCGCATCCGAGCGGCCGATCGCGGTCCTGAACGAATCAGTTAAACGAGCAACTTGAATGGGATCAACAATATTCCTGCGAAACAGGATGAGGCCCCACGGTTGTGTGGCTGCCATGAAATCCCGCTCATCCTGGCTGAGGTCAGGACCAAGGCAGCCACAGATGAACGCGCGGACGTCGGAGGCCATGTCGCAAACTCTCGGGGCAGCAATCTTCGAGGGAACTTTCGCCTGACAACGCCGGTCGACAAACGAAAACGACGCCGGAATCACCCGGCGCCGCTGAAACTACACGAAGATGAGGCGCGTGACCTTTAGTTTGCCGTCACAAAACACGCCCCACCACCGGACTTGAGATTGGTACAAAGCGAGGTCGCGGCATCCTTCGTCATGCCGCTGACGCGCACCCGCCAAACGGACTTGCCGTTGCTGTCACCCTGCTTGTAGCCAAGATGATAGCCGGACAATTGCGAGCTGAATTTCGAGCCGAGCGAGGACATTTTGTCCTTGGCCTCGGACTCGCTGCCGGCGGCTGCAATCTGGACTG
>CAIZGQ010000543.1 GCA_903932565.1 uncultured Hyphomicrobiales bacterium | reverse complement strand
GTCACGGGTCGTGTCGAGCGCGGCATCGTCAAGGTCGGCGAAGAAATCGAGATCGTTGGCCTCAAGGCCACGGTGAAGACGGTTGTGACCGGCGTTGAAATGTTCCGCAAGCTGCTCGATCAGGGCCAGGCTGGCGACAACATTGGCGCGCTGCTGCGCGGCACCAAGCGTGAAGACGTCGAGCGTGGTCAGGTTCTGGCCAAGGTCGGCTCGGTCAAGCCGCACACGAAGTTCAAGGCTGAAGCCTACATTCTGACAAAGGATGAAGGTGGCCGTCATACGCCGTTCTTCACGAACTACCGTCCGCAGTTCTACTTCCGCACGACGGACGTGACGGGCATCGTGACGCTGCCGGAAGGCACGGAAATGGTGATGCCGGGCGACAACGTGACGATGGAAGTCGCGCTGATTGTTCCGATCGCGATGGAAGAAAAGCTGCGCTTTGCTATCCGCGAGGGTGGCCGCACGGTCGGTGCAGGCGTCGTCGCCAGCATCATCGAGTAACAGTCTAAAAGGTTGCGCGTCGGACTGGGGTTGCTCTGGTCCGGCGGTGCGGTGTCTTCCCATCTTTCAGTGACACCGCGCCGTTCACAGGCGCTGGGCCACGGCCGACAGGACAAGATAATGAACGGTCAGAATATCCGGATCCGCCTCAAGGCGTTCGATCATCGTATCCTCGATGCATCGACGAAGGAAATTGTGTCGACGGCAAAGCGGACGGGTGCACAGGTTCGTGGACCTATTCCTCTGCCGACGCAGATTGAGAAGTTCACGGTCAACCGTTCGCCGCACATCGACAAGAAGTCGCGCGAGCAGTTCGAGATCCGCACACACAAGCGCGTTCTCGATATCGTTGATCCGACACCCCAGACAGTCGACGCTTTGATGAAGCTCGATCTTGCTGCCGGTGTGGACGTCGAGATCAAGCTTTAAGGGTTCACCCGGGCACCTCTCTGAAATTCAGATGTGCCCTTTAGGAAGAGAAACATGCGGTCAGGTGTCATCGCACAAAAACTCGGCATGACCCGCGTCTTCACAGACGCTGGGGAACATGTCCCGGTTACAGTGCTCAAGCTAGATGGTTGTCAGGTTATCGCCCATCGTACGGCGGAAACCAACGGCTACACGGCTGTTCAGCTCGGCATCGGCCGGGCGAAAGTCAAGAACGTCTCGAAGGCCGAGCGCGGCCGTTTCGCTGTCGCGCAGGTTGAGCCGAAGATGAAGCTCGCGGAATTTCGCGTGCCGGAAAGCGGTCTGATCCCGGTTGGTGCCGAGATCACGGCGGACCATTTCGTCGTCGGTCAGTTCGTCGACGTGACGGGCACGACAACAGGTAAGGGCTTTGCTGGCCCGATGACGCGCGGGAACTTCGGCGGGTTGCGCGCAACCCACGGTGTGTCGGTGTCGCATCGTTCGCATGGTTCGACCGGTGGTCGTCAGGATCCCGGCAAGACATTCAAGAACAAGAAGATGGCCGGCCACATGGGTGTGGACCGTGTGACGACGCTGAACCTGCGTGTGGTTCAGACGGATGTTGCGCGCGGCCTCGTCCTGGTTGAAGGCGCAGTGCCGGGTACGGCTGGCGGCTGGATCTTCGTGCGCGACGCCGTCAAGAAGGATCTGCCCAAGGATGCTCCGCAGCCTGGCAAGTTCCGCATGGCAACAGCAGCTAACGACGCTGGTCAGCCTG
>CAIZGQ010000542.1 GCA_903932565.1 uncultured Hyphomicrobiales bacterium | reverse complement strand
TCAATTCCCGTCTCAATAATCGTGGTGCACAGCAGCACGTTGAAACGCTGGTGGTAGAAATCACGCATGACCGCTTCCAGATCGCGCTCGCCCATCTGTCCGTGTGCGGTGCAGATGCGCGCTTCCGGTAACAGCGTTTCCAGTTTCTCCGCCATATTGGCGATGGTCTCGACTTCGTTGTGCAGGAAATATACCTGCCCGCCGCGCTTCAATTCGCGCAGCACCGCTTCGCGGATCACTCCCTGGCTGTAATTGCTGACGAAGGTCTTGATGGAAAGCCGCCGCTGCGGTGCGGTGGCGATCACAGAGAAGTCGCGCAGTCCTTCCAGCGACATTGCCAGCGTGCGCGGGATTGGCGTGGCGGTCAGCGTGAGTACATCCACCTCGGCACGCAAGGCCTTCAGGCGTTCTTTCTGTTGCACGCCGAAGCGGTGCTCCTCGTCGATAATGACCAGGCCGAGATTGTTGAACTTCACTCCCTTCTGGATAAGTTTGTGCGTGCCGATGATGATATCAAGCTTGCCTTCCGTCATATCTTTCAGCGCTTGCGTCTGCTCCTTGGCAGAACGGAAGCGCGACAGTTCCGCGATCCTTACCGGCCAGTCGGCGAAACGGGTGGAGAAGTTCTGAAAGTGCTGTTCGGCAAGCAGCGTGGTCGGCACAAGCACCGCAACCTGCTTGCCATCCATCACCGAGATGAATGCGGCCCTGAGCGCTACTTCAGTCTTGCCGAAACCCACGTCGCCGCAGATCAGCCTATCCATCGGCTTGCCGGATTGCAGGTCGAGGATCACTGCCTCGATGGCTGCGGCCTGATCCGGGGTTTCCTCGAAACCGAAGCCGGCGCAGAAAGCTTCATAGTCGTGGTAGGTAAACTTGAACGCGTGGCCTTTGCGCAGGGCGCGCTGGGCATACAGATTGAGCAACTCGGCAGCGGTGTCGCGCACCTGCTGCATGGCGCGGCGCTTGGCCTTGTCCCAGGCGCCGTTGCCGAGTTTGTGCAGGGGTGCAGCTTCCGGTGCGCCGCCGCTGTAGCGGCTGATGACGTGTAGTTGTGCCACCGGCACATACAACTTGTCGCCCTCGGCATATTCCAGCAGCAGAAATTCGTTTTCGCCCTCGCCGAGATCGATATTAATCAGCCCCTGATAGCGTGCGATGCCGTGCTGCTCATGTACCACGGGGTCGCCCGGTTTGAGTTCGGAAAGATCACGCAACATGCCTTCCACGTTGCTTTTCTTTGCCGCGCGTGCCACGCGGCTGCGGGCTTGTTCGGCGTAGAGCTCGCTCTCGGTGACGAGGGCGATTCTTTCACCCGGCAGGATAAAGCCGTTTTGCAGTGTGGCAACGCCGAGCATGAACTTATCGCGGCCTTCGAGGAATGCCGCATAGTTCTCGCACAATACGGGGACGAGGCCATATTCATTCAGATAGCCGGAGATAACCGTCTGTCGTTGGGCATCCCTGTACTGGACGAGATGATTGGCGGTGGCTTGCCCGCTGCCTATTCCTTGCTGTTGGTCGGCCCCTCC
>CAIZGQ010000541.1 GCA_903932565.1 uncultured Hyphomicrobiales bacterium | reverse complement strand
CCGGTGGAAGTGTTGGTCGAGGACGATGGTGTGAAGCCCGGGCAGGGCAAGCAGATTGCCGAGCGCTTTTTGAAAAACGAAAAGATCAAGCTCTTCACAGGCATTGTGTTTTCGAATGTGTCGGCCGCGACCGTGCCGGATATTCTGGATGCGGGCGCCATCTATGTGAGCCCCAACGCAGGCCCCTCGACCTTTGCAGGCAAGGATTGCAACGCCAATTACTACGTCGTGTCCTGGCAGAACGACAGTCTGCACGAGAGTGCCGGGCAGAACGCTAATGAAATTGGCTACAAGTCCGCCTATCTCGTCGCGCCGAACTATCAGGCGGGCAAGGACGCGCTGGAAGGCTTCAAGCGTTTCTTCAAGGGCAAAATCGTCGGCGAGAGTTTCACACGTCTCGACCAGACGGACTTTGCGGCGGAATTCGCGCAGATCCGTGCGGCCGAGCCCGAAGTCATCTTCCAGTTCGAGCCTGGTGGGCTTGGCATTGCCTTCCTGCGCCAATACGAGCAGGCTGGTCTCAAGGACAAGATCCCAATGGTCGTGGCAGCCCCCTCGCTCGATCAGGTGACGCTGGCTGCGGTCGGCGAAGCTGCGAACGGCCTGAACGTGTCGGCGCATTGGAACAATGATTTCGACAATGCCGCCAACAAGGCGTTCACCGCGGCGTGGGCGAAGGCCTACAACCGCCCGGCCACCTATTACGCCAGCCAGGGCTATGACACGGCGCTCGCCATTGGCGCGGCGCTGAAAGGGGATGGCGGCACGGTTGATGATGCTGCGGCCTTTCGCAAGGCAATGCTGAAGGCGGACTTTGCGTCTACGCGCGGCGACTTCAAATTCGGCGTGAACCAGCATCCGGTGCAGAACTGGTACGCGTTGAAGGTCGAGAAGGGTGCTGATGGCAAGTTGGCGCTCAACACCAAGCGCAAGATCCTGTCCAACTATGGCGATTCCTACGCCAAGGATTGCAAGCTCTGACGCCCGGATAAATCCGTCATCATGGCGCGCCTGCAGCCCATTGGTCCCTGATGCTATTTTTGGAACAACTCCTCAACGGGGTGCAGCTTGGCGTCACCCTGTTCCTGATGGCATCGGGTCTGACGCTGATCTTTGGCATCATGGGCGTGATCAATCTCGCCCACGGTTCCCTCTACATGATCGGCGCTTACGCATCGGCGCTGATCGCGGCTGCGACTGGTTCCGTTGCGCTGGCCCTTTGTGGCGGGCTCCTGGCTGCCGGACTTGCGGGCTTCCTGATTGAGTTTTTTGTGATCCGTCGGCTGTATCAGCGCGGCCACCTCGATCAGGTGCTGGCGACCTTCGCTCTGATCCTCATTATCAACCAATCAGCGACAATGCTGTTTGGACGCCAGCCATTGTTTGTCAAAATGCCAGATGGTCTCAATGGCTTTGTGACGCTCTTGCCTGGGCTTGTGTACCCGATCTACCGGCTTGGCGTGATCGCGGTCGGGCTCAGCGTTGCTTGCGGGCTCTTCCTACTGATCAACGAGACCCGCGTCGGCATGCTGGTGCGCGCGGGTGCCACGCATCGCGAGATGGTGCGGGCGCTGGGCGTCAACATCAATCGACTCTACGCCATGATCTTTGCACTCGGCGCGCTCCTTGCCGGGCTCGCAGGCGTCCTTGCAAGTCCCATCATCGCTGTTCAGGTTGGCATGGGCGAGCAGGTGCTGATCCTCGCTTTTGTGGTCGTCGTGATTGGCGGCGTCGGCTCGGTGCGTGGTGCGTTTTTTGGCGCACTGGTGGCGGGCATTGTCGACACCATGATGCGCGCCTTTATGCCAGGGTTGTTGCGCCATGTGTTGAGCGGGCCGGACGCCGATGCGCTTGGCGCGGGACTCGCGTCCGTGGGTGTTTACCTGCTCATGGCGCTTGTGCTGCTCCTGCGGCCAAAGGGCCTGTTTGTGAGGCCGGCATGAGGGCGTTGCGTCCGGCGCTGCTGGCCTTGCTGATCGTTCTGCTGCTGGCGTTGCCAGTGTTGAGCGAGGCACTCCGCCAGCCCGCAGCTATCGGCCTTGCCACCCAGGTGCTGATCTATGCCATTGCCGCGATGAGCCTCAATCTCATTCTGGGCTATGGCGGCATGATCAGTTTTGGCCATGCGGCTTTCTTTGGAATCGGTGGCTATGTCACCGGCATCCTGTATTCGCATTTTGCCGAGCACAGCGCATTTCTGGGGCTTGTGCCGGGCACCAACGACATGCTGATCGTGCTCCCGCTCGCCATGCTGATCAGTGGATTGATGGCTGCCATCATCGGTGCCTTTTGCTTGCGCACCAATGGTGTGCAATTCATCATGATCACACTCGCCTTTGCGCAGATGCTGTTTTTTCTATTTGTATCGCTCAAGACCTACGGAGGCGATGATGGCCTGATGATGCGGCGGCGCGATGTGCTGCCCTTTCTCGATACCCGCAACGACACAAATTTTTATCTCGTTTGTTTAACGCTGGCGGGTCTATGGCTTGCGGTGACCAGAGGCGTTGTGCGCTCGAAGTTTGGGCTTGTGCTCGGCGGTTTGCGGCAGAACGAGCAGCGCATGGAAGCAATCGGCATCGCACCTTATCCCTACAAGCTCGTCGCCTTCATTATCGCAGGCATGGGGGCGGGGCTCGCGGGCGCGCTGATGGCCAACTATTTGCGTTTTGTCAGCCCCGGCATGATGAACTGGACACGCTCCGGCGACCTCATGATGATGGTCATTCTGGGTGGCGTTGGCACGCTGATGGGACCACTGCTTGGGGCAGCCGCCTTCGTTATTCTGGAAAGTTGGCTCACGACGCTGACCGAAAATTGGCAATTTCCGCTTGGACTTCTTTTACTTGCGCTTGTGCTGTTCACCAACGGCGGCCTTGCCGGATTGTTGGACCGCTTGTGGGGTCGCACGAGATGAACGGGCCACCGCTCCTGAAAGTGTCCGGCATCGCCAAACGCTTCGATGGGCTCGTGGCAACAGATCATGTCTCGTTAGAGCAAAATGCCGGCGAAGTGCATGCGCTGATCGGTCCCAACGGAGCTGGCAAGTCGACGTTCGTCAATCTGCTGTGCGGCAGCTTGCGGCCCGATGCGGGCACGATCAAACTTGATGGCGCCGATATTGGACATCTATCAACGGTGGAGCGCGTTCATCGCGGCCTGAGCCGTACCTTTCAAATGACCCAATTGCTGCTGGACTATTCTGTATTGGAGAATGTGCAACTTGCGGTCCAAAGCCAGGCCGGTCACAGCTTTCGCTTCTTTAAATCCGCACGTTATGACGCCAAAGCGATGGCCGCAGCAATGGCCTGTTTGGTGCGTGTTGGATTGTGCGAGCGCGCAAAGGTGCGTGTTGCTGATCTCGCACAAGGGGAGCGCAAGCAACTTGAGCTGGCGATCGCTCTCGCCGCAAAACCACGACTGCTTTTGCTGGATGAACCGATGGCCGGGCTCAGCGCACTCGACAGCCAAAACATGGTTGCCTTGCTGCAAAGTTTGAAAACCGAGACTACGATCTTCATTGTCGAGCACGACATGAATGCAGTCTTTGCGCTGGCTGATCGCATCTCGGTCCTCGTCAACGGGCGCATCCTGATGAGCGGCACGGCCGCAGAGGTGAAGGCCAGTGACGACGTTCGCAGAGCTTATCTCGGCGAGGGAGATGTCTGATGCTTGAGCTCAGCCATGTGTCTGGCGGCTATGGGTCGAGCCAGGTGCTGTTCGATGTCAGCTTGAGCGTGCCAGAGGGCAAGATCGTCACGTTGTTGGGGCGCAACGGCATGGGCAAGACGACGAGTGTGCGCGCCATTATGGGGCTCGTGCCAACCCGCACGGGCATCACGCTCAACGGATTATCTCTGTGCGGGGCCGCGCCGGACGCCATTGCCCGACGGGGAATTGGCCTTGTGCCAGAGGGTCGCCTTGTGTTTCCCACACTCACGGTGCACGAAAATCTCGTGGCAACCGCGTCCAACCGCATGAAGCGCAAGAACCCCTGGACGCTGCAGCGCATTGGCGAATTGTTTCCGCGCCTGAGGGAACGCGCGCAGCAATATGCGCGCACCCTGTCTGGCGGTGAACAGCAGATGCTTGCCATTGGCCGTGCGTTGATGACAAACCCCAATCTCCTCATACTCGATGAAGCGACAGAAGGCCTTGCGCCCGTTGTGCGCGGGGAAATCTGGCACTGCATCGAGGCGTTAAAGGCGGAAGGTCAATCGATCCTTCTGATCGACAAGAATTTGAATGTGCTGAAACGTCTGGCGGATTATCATTACATTCTTGAAAAAGGGCGTACGGTCTGGAGCGGTGATCGTGCAGCTCTCGAACGTGATGGCGAGCTGGTGAACACTTATGTCGGCATTTGAAGACAATCTTGTCGAAGTTATCGGGACTTCGCCGTCGGATGATCCTGTCGAGGCGCTGCGCGATGCGTTAAGCGACGTTCTGAAAGGCATGATTGCTCAGGGCTGCGGCCCGCATCATCTCAAGTCGATGCAATGGCACGTGCAGGATCTTGCCCGCTTTCATCCCGGCAGATTCGAAATCGAGCTTGCATATCGCGAAGTGTTTGTCGGGTTTTGCGTGCCTGTCACGTTGGTGCAAAGCCAGGCATCGGGTCTCCGCGCTGTCGCGCACGCACAAAAACCCGCGTTGCCGCCAAGTGATGTTCCAGTTTATGCCGATTACAGTCTGAGCACCTTGGCCCGCCAGTATAGCCCGCGCGGACAAGCCGATATGAATGTTGTTTTCAAATCGTGGAGCCGCGATGGCTCTGCTATGCGTGCACGCCACACGGGCCTCGATATCGCCTATGGTCCTGCGCGCTTCCAGACATTTGATCTCTTCAAACCCGCCAAGATTGAACGTCCGCCCGTCT
>CAIZGQ010000540.1 GCA_903932565.1 uncultured Hyphomicrobiales bacterium | reverse complement strand
GATGGCGCGCAGCGCGAGACGATCTGTGCCGTGAAGGCACCATTGCCACAGCCCACATCAAGCCAACTCAGGCCCTTTGGGGCATCGAGCCAGTCGATGAAAGCATCGCCGACAAGACGGCTCCAACGCCCAACGGCCCGCTCATAAGCGCCGCCGTCGGTGAACATATTTTCGACCTTTGTCATAGCCGCTCCGGTGTTTAACCAGAACATGCTAGCGGGCAAGCGTGACGACTGGAAGCACTGCTATTGCGCAGCGTGTTGCTGCATAGCTTGCGGGGAGGCCAGCGGGGCAACCTGTGGAGCTTGCGCCCGCGCCATGACATCCTCGATCGCCTGGACCACGCGATCGGGCGCAGACCATTGCGGGGAGTGTCCGATATGGGGAAGAATTTCCAGCGTGGCACCCGGAATATCCCGCGCCGACCCCACCGAGTGGATCGAAGCAAAAACAACCCCATCACTATCGCCTGTCAGGATCGCCGTGGGGGCGGTGATTTCGTGCAGGTGCTGTGATTGGCGCAGCACGACGTTGTAGACGTCGAACACATCCTGCGCATTGGCCTGAAATGACTCGGGCCGCAGAACCAGAGCGACGCCTGTTTTCTCACGGTAATTTTCAGGCACGGGTGCCGGATCGAAGACCCCGGCGAGCGCCTTGTCGAATGTCAGGAGCCCCATGGGCAGTGTCACAGTGTGGGTGAACAGCCACCCAAAGGGACCGGACGCCATGCCATAATACCAGTCCACCCCGCCCCCCGGCCAGGGATGGGTGACCGGCGCCAACAGCACGAGGCCTTCGGTGAAATCCTGGTGGTAAATGGCAAAATGTGTCGACAGGACGCCAGCGAGCGAATGACCGACAATGATCGCGCGATGCACGCCGAGCTTTTCGGCGGCTTGGCGGATCAGGCTGGCCTGAACAGAGGGCGCATCATCTGCCCGCCCATGTGGGCGCGTGCTGTAGCCAAGGCCCGGACGGTCGAAGGCCAGCACACGGTAGCCTTTTGCCGAAAGACGATCTCCCAGCGGAAGCATGACGTCGGCCTGATTGCCGCTGGCACCGTGGATCAGGATAATGGTCGCGCGCTCGGGGCCGCTCGGCCGCCGTTCGGTGTAATGCAAGCGCACGTCGCCGACTGACACGAATTGCCCCGAAGGCAGGAATTCTGCCTCAAGCCTGCGGGTTTGCCAGGCTGTGAAACCCAGCAACCCAGCAACCAGAAGGATAAAGGCGGAGGCGATAGTGAGAAAAATGGCGGTCAATGTTGGCATTCAACAGTTACGACGCCCTCCCCGCATCAGTTTCGCAGGTTAAACGTTTAATTGATGCGATTCACATCACGCCGGGTCGCGAATTTCGATCAGGACGGTTTCAAATGTCTCGGCCGTCAACATCGGGAGAAAGTTTCTCAATCGTTTTGCGGATATCTTCCTGTTGCGGATAAATCTCCAGCACTTTTCGGAATACACTTAGGGCCTGCTTGTCGCGCTCCAATTTTTGAAAAATGTACCCCATGCCGGCCAGCGCGCCGAAATGTCGGGGCTCAAGGGCGAGCACATGCGCAATATCGGCCATGGCGCCCGCATAATCGGCGCTGACGTAGCGGATCGTCGCCCGCTTGTTCCAGCCCTCGGCCCAGTCCGGATTGAGCTCGATAACCTTGTCGAGAACAGAGAGACAAAGCTCGGTATTGTGCGCACTCAGAGCGCTCAGCGCGCGGGCCATCAGCAGGTCCGCTGTGTCCGACCCTGACCTCAGCCAGATGCGCTGGATGGCGCTGGCGATGCCCTGCGCTTCCTCTGGCTCCGCGGCGTCGTGCAGCCGGGTGAACAATTCGTCGAGCAACGCCTCCCTGCCCTTGGCCTGAACGGGCTTTGGCGGCTCCGGCGCAGCACCCAGATCTCGCTGTGTTTGCCCCGGCAATTGCCGGGATATGCCAGGACTTTGATACGTCGGGCCATTGTAAGGGGGCGATGATAAACTGCGGTCGGGCGCGTGGCCCTGCATTCCTTCGGGTCCAAACGAGCGGGTTCCCGGTGGCAGGGGAATGGCACCAAGCCCGGGAATATTGAGCGTCGGGCTGCCCTCAGGCCCAGCCGAAAGGGCCGGACCAGCCAAAAAGGACACCACGAAGGCCGATGCGATAAATGGGTCCGACCGCGCTTTTCTCGCCATCTCCCAATGCTAGGGCGACAGCGCAGAAAGTCAAAACGCAAATCGTGAGGCGGATGCGCGCATCGGGCCTGCGCAATCCCTCAGGCGATGATGTCCGGAAAGAGACTGTCGTCGAGCTGGCCGATCTTGTCGCGCAGGACAAGCTTTCGCTTTTTCAGGCGTTGCAGCTGCAGCTGATCACAGGTCGCGGCAGACGCCAGTGCGTCAATGGCCGCATCAAGATCGCGATGCTCCTGGCGGAGTCGTTCAATTTCAATTTGATAGGCGCGCCGCTCTTCGTCGCTCAGCGTGTCGACCATTGCGCAGCGCCAGTCCTTTGATGAAACAAGTGATTCTTGATACCGAGATTATTACGCAAGCGCGGTCGGATGTCACCCGTTGACCGCCCCCACAAATGGCGACGTTCCTGGATCTCGCATCGCTGCCAATACCCTGTGAGCCATCTCTCGGCACATGCTTGTTTGAGCCCTGTTTCCTTAACGTCAAAACCACGAGCACAAAATAGTCCTTATGGCAATTGTGTGTTTTTGTGATGACTTGACAACTTGGGTGCAGTGCAAAAAACAGATTTCATTTACGCTTCTCCTGTACGGCCGCAAAAACCTGCTTGCTGTCGGCGCAGAACGTGTCACACTTCTGTCGTCGAAACCCTTTCAGGGAGTCACAATATGTCGTTGCAAGGCCATCTCGCAGAGCTCGAACGCCGCCATCAGGCTATCGAACGGGAATTGAGCACAGCCCAAAAACAACCGGCCACAGATGAGTTGAAAGTCCGGGAGCTAAAGCGAAAAAAATTGCTTTTGAAGGACCAGATTGAGCGGTTGAGATTTCCCGCGGCGAGCATGTCCAGCGCCATTCATTAGTGGACAATCCGAAAGACCGACGATCCACCAAAACGCAGCTCGTCGGACGCAACCCGACGAGCATTTTTGTTTGGCGCTGGGATGTCAATCCGGCCGTTGCTACGCAGCCCTAGAACAGGAAATAACGCTGCGCCATGGGGAGCTCGATAGCCGGTTGGCACGTCAGCAGCACGCCATCGGCTTTCACCGCGTAGGTTTCAG
>CAIZGQ010000539.1 GCA_903932565.1 uncultured Hyphomicrobiales bacterium | reverse complement strand
TCGACGGTGTCGGCTTTTCGGCGATAGCGCGTCTCGAATTCTTGCAATTGTTGCAGCAACAAGCGCGAACAGTCGGCGTCAATCTGCAATTCAACACCACGATCCGCTCTGTCGATGAGTTGGCCGGGTATGATCTTGTTGTCGCCTCCGATGGAATCAATTCCATTGTGCGTCGGACATATGAGGGCGATTTTAAATCGTCCTTGAGCTATCTCGATGCAAAGTTCATGTGGTACGGCACCACAAAGCGCTTTGAAACGCTATCGCAAACCTTTGTGCAAACGGATCAAGGCAGCTTTAACGCACATCATTATCGCTATTCCAAAACCATGAGCACCTTCATCGTGGAATGCGACCGCGCGACGTGGCTGCGCTATAATTTTGCGCAGATGGACGCTGCAGCAACGAAAGATCTTTGCGAAGACATTTTTGCTGATACGCTTGATGGCCATCCGCTCCTATCCAACAAATCCGCGTGGCGCAATTTCCCGTGGATCTGGAGCGAGCGTTGGTCATTCAAGAACATGGTGCTGATCGGCGATGCCTTGCACACCGCGCATTATTCGATTGGCTCGGGCACGCGCCTTGCGATGGAAGATGTGCTGGGGCTTGTAAAGGCGCTGGAAGAGAAGCCGGATGATCTGGCTGTGGCACTGGAGTTTTATCAAGCCATCCGTCAGCCGTTTGTTGAAAAGCTCGTCACGGCAGCCAAGACAAGTGCAGACTGGTATGAGGTCTTCCCTGAGCACATGAAGCTCGCGCCACTTGATCTGGTGTTCAGTTACATCACACGCTCGGGGCGCATTGACATCGAGCGGCTGCGCGGTATGTCACCCAAATTCATGGCGCTTTATGACGCGCGCAACACCTGAGCTGGCTGGCATGATGGACTTGGAAACGCCTTATCTTCGTATGGGTGGCGCGGACGGTGTGCGGCGTTTGACGACGCGCTTTTATGATCTCATGGACGAATTGCCGGAAGCTGCCGCGTGTCGCGCGATTCACCCGGCGGATCTTTCAGCCAGCCGCGAAAAGCTGTTTGAATATCTGAGCGGATGGCTCGGTGGTCCGCCGCTCTTCACCGATAAATATGGTGCTCCCATGCTGCGCCGACGGCACTTTGGGCCCTCCATCGGGAAGCCTGAGGCGGATGGCTGGCTTGCCTGCTTTCATCAGGCCTGGGCTGATACCGTGTCTGACAATGCCCTCACACAAGACCTCATGCCAAAGATCAATGCGCTGGCGCTTCATATGATCAACAAGCCGGCGGCATAAGTTTTGACGCGTTTGCCGCACCCGTTGCGAAAACTGATTCCGCGACGGATCGGTCCGGTCGCTCAATCTTTGGCGAGTGTAAAGTCATAGGAAATGGTGGCATAGGGCGTTTCGCAGGTCGTGCCATCGGGCGCAACGCCGGCAGGCTGATCCACGAAGTCGCGCACCAATTCCTCCTTCACGCCAAAGACGGCATCCGAGTCGAGATACTTGTCCTTGCTGTCGAAGATATGGGTGACGAGTTTGCG
>CAIZGQ010000538.1 GCA_903932565.1 uncultured Hyphomicrobiales bacterium | reverse complement strand
GGGCAACCGCCCAAACGCTGGGGCAACCAGCATGCCAGCATTGTGCCTTATGATGTTTTTCCGGCGCAGGATGGCGATCTCATTATTGCCTGTGGCAATGATGCGCAATTCACGCGGCTGGTGACATTGCTGGGATTGCCTGAGCTTGCTGATGATACCGACTATCGCATGAATCGCGACCGTCTCAGAAATCGCGAAGCGTTGACGGCACGTCTTCACACAGCAACGACGACCTTCACGCGGGATGATCTGCTCGACAAACTTGAGGAGATCGGTGTGCCCGCTGGTCCCATCAATACAATCCCGCAGGTCTTTGCAGACCCCCAAGTGATCGCACGCGGCCTTGCGATGGATGTGCCCAATGCACGCGCCGCCAAGGGCACGACGCCGGGTCTGCGCGCACCCATCACCATCAATGGCAAGCCGATGGCCTCAGACCGTCCGGCACCAGCGCTGGGCGAACATACGCAGGATGTACTCGCCGATCCCACCTGGGGCGGCTGAACGTTCCCTTTATGCGACGCCAATATCTTCGGCTGTGGCGGCCTTGTCGATGGCGGCAGCCAGCGCCTCACTCGCCTGCGCACCCGACACGGCAAAGCGCCCTGCCAGAATAAAGAACGGGACGCCGGAAACGCCCATGCGCACGGCGGTCGCAATCTCCTCCTGCACGGCAGCAGCGTCTGTGCCGTCGGCAAGCGCCTTGGCAATGACTGCACGATCAAGCCCGTGCGCGCTGGCGATGTCGCACAGCAGATCGCGGTCGCCAATATCCTGCCCCTTGGTGAAATAGGCGCTGAGCAGGGCTTCTTTGAGCGCGGACTGTTGGTCGGTGCCTTGCGCCCAGCGGATCACGCGATGCGCATCAAGCGTATTGGGCGAGCGTTTGATGGCGGCGAAGTTGAACGCGATCCCAACCTCGGCGCCGATTGTTTCAAGATGCGCGTGGATCTGCGCGATCTTTTCCGGCCCGAACTTCCGCGACATGTAGTCGTGACGATCGATCCCTTCCGGGGGAATTGTCGGATCGAGCTGGAACGGCCGCCAGCGCACCTCAACAGGCTGATCCGGACGCAGCGCGCGCGCTGCATCCAGCCGACGCTTGCCGACATAGCACCAGGGGCACACAACGTCGGAGACAACGTCAATCGTAATCGGTTTGCTGGCGTCGCTCATATCGTTCGATCCATCGACATCATGATGCGCGATATGGGGATGATATGCCGCTGATGCCAGCGCCTTCAAAGCTGGGTTCCATCCCGTCCTCGGCCCAGCCCGCCACAAGGATGCGCTGGTCTTCCAGTGCGATGACATGCGGTTCGGGCAGCAGCGCTGCGGGACGACCGCTGGTTGGGCGTGCTTCTGCAATCGCAGCAATCTCGCCGATGGCATAAAGATCGATCACCGGGGGCAGGCCAAGGCCCGCTGCAAACGACGGTGGCTCCAGGAAATGGCTCGCCGCCTGCGCGCGCGAGACAAGCACCAGTGAGGCGATGCGCGTGGCGCGCACAAGCCCGGCGGCCTCACACATGGGCAGCAGGCTGGACGGCACGATCACATGGGCGGGCTCACAGGAGTCGATTGTCTGGACAAAAGCAGCGGCATCAAACGGGCCATGCAGCAACAAGGGTGCCCCGGCGAGCAAACTTGCAAAAGGCCCCGCCACGAGGCCCGCAAAGCTCGACGGTGCCAATGTGGTGATGATGGGGAGGCGCATGCCAACGCGGGCTTTGGCGACAAAGTCGAGACCTGCAGCGACGAGCGTGCGCTGGTCGTGCGCGATGAGGCTGCCGTCTGCGCCAAAGGTGACGATCGGCAAACGCGTTGCGATGCGGCTCAGCCCGAAGGAATTGGCATTGCCCGTATCACGCGCCGCCAACGCGGCTGGATCAATGACGACAACGCCATCGAGATCCGCACCTGCGGTTTCGACTCTGACGTCATCTGCATAGCGCAACGTGGAGATCATCCGCACGCGGGGCGAGAGCAGCGCCGCCTCAAAACAAGCCTCGAGCGGCGCGATCTTTCCGTAAGAACGATCGGCGATGAGGACGCAGGCAGACACATCGCCCGCGCATGCTGCAAGACTGGCAGCATCGATGTGAGCTGGGGCCAGTGCGACCTGCAGCCCTGCGCGCAAGCCAGCGATGATGCCGACAATCGCGGAGACGCGAAGCCCCGCCACCAGCAGCACGCATTCGCCGACGCCAAGCCCAAGCGCGCCAAATTGTGTGGCGACAGCATTCGCCTGCCGGTCCAGCTCTTCAAAGCTGAGTGACCGAGACCCATCTGCAATCGCCTTGCGATCCCCGCGCAGACGCGCGGCTCCCGCCAGCAGCGTGTCGAGATCGAAACTTCGAAGTGGATCGGCTCGGGTTTGCAAATCCTGCCTTTGATCCGACATCAGGAAATCAGCAGAACCGGGCGCGGTGGCTGGCGTCATGACGCAGTCCTCCAAAGCGTTTCAAGCGTCGTGCCAAAGGGCGCTGCGCCACTATAGGTCGCCGGGCGTGGCGGGTGGGAGAGCTTGGCTGAATAGGCGACCCACGCATCCGGCGCGTGATACAGTGGGACAATCCAGAAGCCGGAGAGAAGCACGCGATCAAGCGCGCGCACAGCGGCTTCAAAATCGTCCTGTTGTTCTGCCGATAACACCTGCGCGATCATCGCATCCACTGCAGGTGATTTGACGCCCGCCAGATTGAATGACGACGGCTGGTCGGCCGCTGTGGAGGCCCAGCGATTGCGCTGCTCATTGCCCGGCGAGGCGGAGGCAATCCAGGAGCCGATGGTCATATCGAAATCAAAATTCTGCCGACGCCGCTGGTATTGCACATCATCGACCACGCGCACGCGTGCCAAGATGCCGAGCCGCTGCATCGTATCCGCGTAGATCAACGCCAGGCGCTCGGCGGCGCGGTCCGACACCATGATTTCGAAGGCCAGTTTCTCGCGCGTCAGCTTGTGCATAAGTTCGCCAGCCTCAATCTCCCAGCCGGCATCCTGCAAAAGCCCCAAGGCGCGATGGG
>CAIZGQ010000537.1 GCA_903932565.1 uncultured Hyphomicrobiales bacterium | reverse complement strand
GGACAGCCTGCCTGCGGTACCCATGGGCCGTTGCGGGATGACGCGGCTAGCGTATCGGCAAACTGTGCCGATCTTTCAAAATTGAGCCGACGCGGACGTCGGCTCCCTGGCGTGTTCAGGCGGATCTTTGAAGAACGATCTTCAAATTCTACCTGTGTCAGGCCGCGATCACAGCTTGCGCGGACATTGACGCCGCGGCACTTGCGGATGCGCCGAGCTGATCTGCGGCTGCCCGCAATTGCTGAATAGCTTCATCAATTTGCGCGCGACGCTGTTCCAATGCGGCCAGCTGCGATCGGATCTGATCGGGCGCGAGATTCAAATCCTGGTCTGAATTGGCCTCGGCCTTGGAACTGGCCGCCAGAAGCTCGCGGATTTCGGTCAACGTGAAGCCCAGAAGCTTGCCCTTCAGAATGATGCGCAGCCGCTCGCGCGAGCGGGCATCATAAAGCCGGAGGGCCCCGACGCGGATGGGCTGGATCAAGCCACGGTCTTCATAAAAACGCAGGGCACGCAGGGTCACGCCAAACGTGCGTGCCATTTCACCAATCGAACAAAAATCGTCACCAGCCTCATTTGGCTGCTGCACGGGGACCTCTGAGGTGTTGGTCATGCTCATGGGAATATCCGGTCCTTCGAGAAACCGCTTCGCTTCCGGGTCCAGCCCGCAAATGATTCGCGTTTACAATCTTAGATTGCATAAAAAATAATTTGCAACCTCTTCGTAACGGACCGGCATGCTCCAACAGTACGGAATGCCTGTTTGTCCCAAAATAAACCAATCTTAACGCAGCGTTTACCATGACCGTCGAAAACTACCATTTGTCGGTCTTGGACACGTCAGGTGCGATTCGGCGATCTCACCTGACTGAACATATGGACCAGTTCTCGGTGGCAGGGGCTCGATCCGTCGGGCGTAGGTATGAGCAGAGCGGTTCCTTGGAACATTAAAGGTGTCGGCTTCGATGCGCGGGCAGCTGCAAAAGCAGCGGCGCGTCAGGCCGGAATGTCGCTTGGCGATTGGATGAACCACGTCATTGCCGAGCACGCGCACGATATGGGCCTGCGCCACGAAGACGTTGACGACGACATGCGCTTGGACGCAGTCGCAGAACATCTCAACAGAATGGCAAAATTTGATCGCAACCCGCAGGATTTGTCTTTGCGAGACCCTCGCCGCTCGGCCCGTTCGGCGTCTGGCTTGCGCGAAACTTACGCGGATGACGACGATGACAGCGAGCCGGTGATGCGGCGCAATACGGGGCGCAGTCAGTCCCTGCGCAGCCGTCTTGAGTCGCAAGATTACCCGAGCAACACGACGCCCGCATTTCGCGCACCGCGCCAATCCAATCGCGATGCAGAGCGCCTTTTGGAAGAGGCCATCGACGCGTTGCAGTACGGGCGCAGCATCATGGCTCATGGGGTGAGTTCCGTGACTTCGGCGTCGCGTTTGACGACCAGGACATCGCGCGGCAGCATGTCGCGATCGAGACAGTCTAATACTTCTCAAAGCACGACGTTGGCCT
>CAIZGQ010000536.1 GCA_903932565.1 uncultured Hyphomicrobiales bacterium | reverse complement strand
TTTGAAGTTGGAACTCAGCCAAGCAAGATCGTTAAAAAAATCAAATACGGGGGGACATGTTATGACGGATGCAGCAACTTTCCCAGACGAGACATCTCTGCGGCCAGCAGAGCCAATGTGGAAATCGCTTTATTTTCAGGTGCTGATGGGCGTGATCGCCGGGATCGCGGTTGGACATTTTTTCCCGCAAATCGGGGAGCTGTTCAAGCCGTTGGGCGATGCGTTTGTGAAACTCGTCAAGATGATGATCGTGCCCGTCGTGTTTTGTACGATTGTGCTGGGCATCGCGGGGTCAGGATCAAACAAGGCCATTGGCGGGACCATCATCAAGGCCATGTTGCTGTTTTACGCGCTGACGATCATCGCGCTGGTCACCGGCCTTGTGACCGTGGATCTCATTCAGCCTGGCACAGGCATGCATATTACAGCTGCCTCGATTGACCCTGCAGAGGCCGGAAAATACGCCAAGACAATCAAGAAGCTCGATACCGTTGATATGCTGATGCATGTCATTCCGCCGAGTTTCTTTGAACCTTTTGCGGAAGGTGAGGTTCTTCCCGTTCTTTTCATCGCCATCATCACCGGATTCGGGCTTCGCAAAATTGGACGGGCTGCAGACCCGTTTGTGGGTGGCATTCGCTCGTTCTCCAAGGCTTTGTTTGCGGCCTTCAGCGCCATGATGCGGCTCGCGCCACTGGGAGCCTTTGGTGCCATTGCCTTCATCGTGGCCAAGAACGGGATCCGGACAATCGGCAATCTTGGGCTTCTCATCGCCACACTTTATGTCGCGTGCGCGTTTTTTGTGTTTGTCGTTTTGTGGGGGCTGGCACGATTCCACGGTTTCAGCCTTTGGAAGTTGCTGCGCTATATCCGTGAGGAATTGCTGATCGTGTTGGGCACCTCGTCAACCGAGCCTGCCTTGCCCGGCATGCTGTTCAAGCTGGAGCGCCTCGGGTGCAAGCCAAGCTCCGTTGGCCTGACATTGCCGCTTGGCTATTCCTTCAATCTCGACGGCACAGCCATTTATCTGACGTTGGCATCGATCTTTCTGTCGCAAGCCATGGATATTCATCTCACCGGCTGGCAGATCGCCTCGATGATTTTCGTGATGCTGCTCACATCAAAAGGGGCGGCAGGCGTCACGGGAAGTGGTTTTGCCGCGCTGGTCGCGACATTGGCGGCGATGCCCGACACGGTGCCGGTTGCAGGCGTTGTGATCATCGCGGGCATCGACCGGTTCATGTCGGAAGCCCGCGCCCTGTCCAGTCTTGTCAGCAATGCTGTGTCGTGCATCGTCATCGCGATCTGGGAAGGCGAATGCGACCTGGCGACGCTGCACGCCGAACTCGACCGGGGGTCTGCGCTCGCCCTGATGGACGAAGTTCGCCAATCGGAAGGCGCACGAGAACTGGACGGGCAGGTCGCGGCCTGACATCAGGCCGCACGCAAAGCGGGAAGTTTGTTAGTGCTAACGTGCGGTTAACCCGTCTTGGAGAATATGCAGGATCGCGTTCGATGGAGGCGCGAAACAACGGGTTGCGTAGCCATGTCCCAGGATCAAATGACCACATACCTCTCGCATCCGGCCATGGAGACGCTGCGGGATCTGCAGACGCGTCTGTACCGGGAGATCGGCATTCAGGCCGTGGCGGTTGCTCTCGATCTGGACCTTGATTTTGAGATGCATGACGCCATTTTGAAATCGGCGCAGAGCTTGCGGGCGGACCTCGCGGTTTTGGACGCAATCGCAGCCTGATCCGGTTGGGTGCGACCCAGCCGGACAAGCAGGAAGGACCTTTGCCTGTGAGCCTCATCACCCGCCGGGGATTGCTACGGGCGAGTGGCGCTGCCGCGTCCTACGGGGTCGGCGCCGGCCTGTTTGGCGTTGGGGCATATGCCGCGGGCGTCGAGCCCAATCTGTCGCTCAACCTGACGCGTTATGCCCTTACGCCGCCAAATTGGCCGCGCGGGGTGTCCCTCAAGATTGCAGTTATCGCCGATATCCATGCCTGCGAGCCGCAGATGTCGCAGGCCCGCATCGCGCAGATCTGCGAGGCCACCAACGCCTTGCAGGCCGATCTCATCGTGATTCTGGGAGATTTCAACGGCGGGCATAATTTCGTGACCCGCGCCGTCCTCCCCGCAGAGTGGATCGAACCCATCTCGACATTGCAGGCCCCGCTGGGGGTTTTTGCGATTTTGGGAAATCACGATTTCTGGCACGGCGCATTGCCTGGCATGCCATCTGATTTTGGCGAATCCATCCGCAAGGCCCTGCGACGGTCACGGGTAGAGCTTCTCGAGAACGATGTCGCCAAGGTCCTGCATGGCGGCCAGCCGCTTTGGATTGCCGGGCTCGGCGACCAGATGGCCCACTGGCACTCGCGCCGGTTCAATCGTGGCATTGATGACCTCGACGGCACCATGGACAAGATCAGTGGTGACGCGCCGGTCATCCTGCTGGCGCATGAGCCGTTCATTTTTGACAAAGTGCCCAGGCGCGTCGCTTTGACCCTGTGCGGCCATACCCACGGTGGGCAAGTCAATATTCCATATCTCGGGTCGCCCCTGGCCTCGCGGCGCTTTGGCATCAACCACATCTACGGGCATGTGGAAGAAGGCGGACGACACATGATCATCTCGGCAGGTTTGGGCACCTCCATCCTGCCGGTTCGCTTTTTGCGGCCGCCGGAGATCGTGGAAGTGACCCTCGGCGGCCCGCCGGTGGTGGTGGGGTGAGCATCGCTCCGCAGACGCGCTAGGCCAAAGGTCCGACGCCCCGTGGCTTGACGCCCCAACGCCATTGCACTAGCGTTTTCACAGTTGGAGATAAACCGTGGCCCGAATTCTTATCGTAGTATGCGCAGCGCCGGAGACAGGACGACCCTGAGGGTCGCTTTCCTGCAACTGGCGCTGACCCGAGGCCCCTCCAGTGGGCCTTTTTTATTGCCTGAAATTCCGGACCGAGACTGCAACAAAATTCGCAGGAGGACGAGATGACGACACAGATGACCGGCGCAGAAATGGTGGTCGAGGCCCTCAAGGACCAGGGCGTCGAGACCCTGTTTGGCTATCCCGGTGGCGCAGTCCTCCCCATCTATGACGCGATCTTCCACCAGAATTTCGTCAAGCACATTCTGGTGCGCCACGAGCAGGGCGCAGCCCATGCAGCGGAAGGTTATGCCCGCTCGACCGGCAAGGTCGGCGTTTTGCTGGTGACATCGGGGCCGGGCGCCACAAATGCCATCACTGGACTGACAGATGCCTTGATGGACTCAATCCCGCTTGTCTGCATCACGGGGCAAGTGCCAACACATCTGATCGGTTCGGACGCCTTTCAGGAATGCGACACGGTCGGCATCACCCGCCATTGCACCAAGCACAATTACCTCGTGCGCCGTATCGAGGATTTGCCGCGCATTCTGCACGAGGCGTTTTATGTGGCATCGTCCGGTCGCCCGGGTCCG
>CAIZGQ010000535.1 GCA_903932565.1 uncultured Hyphomicrobiales bacterium | reverse complement strand
TTGGCGTGGGGGAGACGGGAGCAGGGATGCGCAAATCTCATTTGCAGACTCAGCCGGTCGCTGCGGGTTGTCGCTCATGACCGCCACTCTGCTGGCCGCGGCCCCTGATGTTCTTGACGACACCAAGATCCGCATTCGCGGTCTAACGAAGGTGTTCGAGACCAATTCCGGCCGGTTCGTTGCCCTCGACACGATCAATCTTGATATCCCGACAGGTTGTTTTTTCATGATCGTCGGTCCGTCCGGCTGTGGAAAGACAACCCTGCTGCGGATCTTGGCCAATCTTGAAAAACCCTCATCGGGCACGGTGGAAATCACCCGACCATCGGGAGATCGCCCGTCAAATTCCATGGTGTTCCAGGGCGATTCCCTGTTTCCGTGGATGACGGTCTACGAGAATGCCGCCTATGGCCTGTCGATGCGTCGCCGCCCCAAGGGCGAGATCCGCGACACGGTGGGCCATTATCTGGCGCGCACGGGTCTCCAGCGGTTTCACGATGCCTATCCGCACCAATTGTCGGGCGGCATGCGCCAGCGCGTTTCAATTGCACGCGCCTTCGCCAATGATCCCGACATTCTGTTGATGGACGAGCCGTTCTCAGCACTCGACGAGCAGAACAAAGTGCTGCTGCAGGAAGAATTGCTGCGCATCTGGGATGAGACCCGCAAGACCGTGCTGTTCATCACGCATAGCGTGGACGAAGCGGTCACATTGGGCGATCGGATCATGGTGATGACGGCGCACCCGGGCCGCGCCAAGGCGATGGTCGATGTGCCGTTTGAGCGTCCGCGCGATGTTCTGGCGTTGCGGGCTCGGCCGGAATACGGCGAATTCGTCTACAATATCTGGGGTCATCTGCGCGATGAAGTGCAGCGTGCGCGGGCAATGGATGAAGGTGGCGTGAAGTGACCGAAGCCATAAACACACGCATTCTTGCCGGGAAATCAGCGCGCGACGGTCGCCGTCGCGGCATGAGTCAGGATCAGATTGAGCGGCTGATGAGCGTCGCCTCACCGCTCTTCCTGCTGTTGCTGTGGGAACTGGCAGCAGACTTCCGCTTTATCGACGTGCGGTTTTTTCCAGCACCCTCCAAGATTTTCGGCACGCTCGTCGAAATGGTCGAGAACGGGCAGCTTTGGCGGCATTTTTCCGCCAGCATGCAGCGATTGTTCTGGGGGTTTCTGTTTGGTGGCCTCCCGGCGCTGGCACTTGGTGTTGGCATGGGCCTCAACAAAACACTGCGCGCCATTGTCGACCCGATTGTGCAGGCGACCTATCCCATTCCCAAAAGCGCCATCCTGCCGTTGATCCTCTTGATTTTCGGGCTGGGTGAAGGCTCGAAGATCGTGATGGTCGCGATTGGTATTTTTTATCCCATTTTGATCAACGCGACGGCCGGTGTGCTTGAGATCAACAAGATCTATTTTGACGTCGGCCGAAACTTTGGGGCGAGCCGATGGCAGGTGTTTCGCACCGTCGCCCTTCCCGGTGCGTTGCCGCTGATCATGACGGGCGTGAAGCTGGGCATCGGCATGGGACTCATCCTGATCGCCATCGCGGAAATGGTCGGCGCGAAAAGCGGGCTTGGCTTCATGATCTGGAACGCGTGGGAAATCCTGTCCGTTGAGACCATGTATGTGGGACTGCTGGTGATCGCGGTTCTCGGTCTTGTTTTGTCCCTGATCGTTACGGAGATCGAGCGCGCGCTTGTGCCCTGGAAGCGCCGCTAGGCACGGGGTCATTGCAGCGCCGCTAGGCGCGGGGTCGCCGCAGCACAGCCAGGCGCATGTTGTTGCAGCGCCCCAGGGGCTGGGTCGTTTTCAAATGCGCAGGCGGCCCGCACAGATGTCGTCAAAGAGCGCGTGATCAAGGCGAACAAAGCCTTGAGTCCGTTGGTCGAAGAAGAAAATCGGATCGGCGACCTTGTCGGGGTCAAACCCATCCTTAACGAGATCCACCTTGCGCAGCTTGAAGGTGCTGGTTGCCTCCAGATGCAGTTGGAACCGCACGAAGAGCGGTCGCGCATAGTCTGGCAGGTGCGACGCCAGATAGAGGCGGAACTGGGCGAAATCAAAATCCCCGTGTTCCGGCATGGTCAGGGCAACCATGCCAGCGCGCCCCTCGCGGCCGGGCACCTGCACGCCAAACACGGTGGCTTCGTGAATACCGGGAAAGCCTGTCAGGCATTCTGAGACTTCGGTTGTCGAGACATTCT
>CAIZGQ010000534.1 GCA_903932565.1 uncultured Hyphomicrobiales bacterium | reverse complement strand
CTGCGGCCAGCGATCCCAAATCCCGTTCGCCTGATTGACCTGCATGAGTTTGAAATCACGCGACAGTGCAATCATGTAAAGAAATGCGAGTTCCGACATCTGCGGACCATGAATGCCACGTCCGTTGGTGATGATGATGTTACGCCGAAGCGCCTTCAATCCATCAAGATGTTCAACGCCGCTTGTGAGTGCGCAGATATAGCGTAAATGCGGCATGCGCGACAGAAGCGAATCTTCAACTTCATGGGCCATGGCAACGAGAATTTCGGCTTCACTGCACACCTGCTCGGCTTCCGCGCGGGTTTTTGCGTAAGTCACTTTGAGACCTGGGCAATCTGCCTGAACCGCAACGGGATCAATATGCGACCCACGCTCCATGATGAGTACGTTCAAGTCCGACGCTCCCTCAATCCCGAGAACCAATCATAGAATTAGGAGCCGGAATCCTGCTGATCAGTGCCCCGGCTCCTACAATGCATAAGCTTATTTTATGCGCTTGAGCGCTTCCTGCAGCGGCGCAAGATCCGTGAAGTTTTTCACTTCAATCCGATCTTTGAAGATGCCCATGTCACGCTGCAAATCAACATTGGCCTGCAGGGCTGTGATGTTGGGCTCAAGATTTGGGCTCCGGAAATAGTCTTTCTTGGTGAAGAGCCAGCTTTGGAACAGCGCGGGCGGCGCCTTTGACAAGGCGACGGCAATCTTCACAGCCTCGTCATGGTTGGCGGGATCGAGATACCAGCGTGTGGCCTTGAGTGTGTCTTCCAGAAAATCCACAAGTGCGTCGTGGTTCTTATCAATGAAGGCCTTGTGAGCCACCCAAATACCAAGCTCGGAGGGTCCGAGCGCATCGCGCTGCGTGAACAGCACGCGTGAATTGGCACGCAGCTCCGCGTCTTCGGAAAACGGCAGGACGGAGGCCACAAGATCAACCTTCTTGTCCCCCAGCATGGCCTTCATTGCACCAAACGGTGCTTCAACGACGGTGTAATCTTTCTTGTCCTGCAACCCGGCCTTCTTCAGCTCGGCGCGCATCGCAATATCCACCGCACTTCCAAGCGCGTTGATGGCAATGACCTTGCCCTTCAGATCAGCTGGAGTCTTGATGTCGCTGTCCTTGCGCACCATGAATTCGTTGGTGGCATAACCAGCAACACCGTCCTGAAACTCATCGGCGATAATGCGCAGGTCGCTCATCCCGGCGTTCTGGATCGCGAGATTCATCGACGAATAGCTGAGATTTCCAACCTCGATCTCATTGACCGCCAGCGCCGTGATCATCAGCGGGGTGCCCTGATAGCGAACGGGCTCCATCGTGTAGGACTTGCCCAGATGCGTGGCGAGTTCCGGCTTCGCAAACAGAATGGAGGCGATGTTGGAAGCCGGCACAATCCACGCCACGCGGATCTTCACCGGGTCTGCGGCAGCGGCGGGCGTCAACGCGGCAGCCATCAGCGGGATCAATGCGGCGGACGCCGCAGCCAATGCTTTCAGCTTCATAGGTTCCTCCCTGGTGGCCCACATAGCGGGCCGAAATGCTGCCGGGTTCAAGCCTGCATGCATAATTTTGAGGGGCGGATACCGTCGGATGGCCACCCCCTGACGACATCCTCACAATGATTGCGCCCCATGTAAAGGCCGTTTGTGGGGCAGTGGCAGCCGGGAGAGCTGAGCCGGAAAGCCAGCGCCATGCGGCACGCGAGCGTCCGTTACGTTTGCCCACCATACGGGACATGCCAGGCTATCTCGGGCCACCAAAATGCACGGCAAGCCAAATGGTGGGACCATCCATTCTGGTCCATGCCACGCGATGGCGCGTGTGGGCGGGCAATTCCAGATAGTCGCCAGCCTTCAGGATTCGCGGCGTCGCCTCATGTTCAATCAACACGCCAGCCGCGCCCGCGATCAGAAAAACCCATTCGTCCCAATCCTGATCATATCAAAACCCGGGCGCACTCTGCTGGCCGTTTGAGACGATGCGTTCGATCCGCGCAAAGGGCGCGGCAGCAAGCTCTGTGATCAGTTCTGCAGTGTGGGATTGATCCCGCGCGAAACCGAGCACGTCGAGCAGGCTTCCCGATTGCGGCATCTTATTCCCCAGCAGGTGACGTCACGAAGCCGTCTGATGCGCGGGCAAAGCTCACAGGTAGCCCTCGATGCCATCCCACAGGAGCTTGATGGCGGCGATGACGAGAAGACAATAGCACATTAGCACGAGTTGCGCCTGATCGAGGCGCTGGTGCAACTTCCAGCCTGCCCAGACACCCAGCGGAATCGCAGGCAGGCTCCACATCATCAAGGGGAGCAGCGATCCCGCCGGACGCGGCAGCAGCATCCAGGGAATGACCTTTACCGCATTGGCGACTGTGAAAAACAGGCTCGTGGTGCCCGCGTAAACGACTTTTGGCAGCCCGCGCGACAAAAGATACATGGCGAGCGGCGGACCACCCGAGTGCGCGATCATGGTTGTCACGCCCGACCCCATGCCCGCCGCCAGCGCCCGCGGCAGGGATTTTGGATGCGCCTCGATGGCGCGACCACCCAGAAACCACAAGGCTGCAAACCCCAACGTGATGATCCCGATGACAATGCTGACGGCCCGCGTGTCGAGCACGCGCAAGGCGAGATAGCCGAGCACAATACCAACCAGAAGGCCCGGCACCAGAAGCAGGAGATCCGGCCGCGACCACGTGGATGGCTTCCAATAGATCAGCGCGCAAACATCCATGGCGATGAACAGCGGGGCGAGCAGTGCGCCAGCAGTCAAGGGGTCCATGACCAGTGACAAAAGCGGAATGCCGATGATGGCAAACCCGCCGCCAAAGGCCCCCTTCATGAAGGAAATGAGAAACACGCCGACGAGCGTGATGACAACAAGAGCAACATCCAGCAAGACCCTCTGCCCCTTTGTTCAATTCATTCGCCAAATTGCAATTGACCGCGCGCACCAAGCCGCCAGACTGTGCCGGGATTGCCGCGCGCCCGCAAGTCGGCATGCAATGTCAGGAGCAAGGTTAGGTGCAAGGCTAGGTGCAAGACGCTGGCCGATACAAGACGCCCTGACGAGGCGAGACGTGCCTTGTCATGCCCAAGTGAAACTTGCTGGAAGTCCTGCGTGCGGCTTCTGCTGCCCCGCAATAACTCACGGTTTCGCATCTGCGAGACGATGATCGCATGCTTGACAATGGCGTTGGAAGATTGAGATCTAAGGGCCAACGAACAAACGATACAAGCCTTGAGGAAACCCCATGCGTGACTTCAATGAAAACACAATCACCGACGCGGTCATCGAGCGCTTCAGCGCGGCAGAAAATCCCCGCACCAAGCAAATCTGCGAATCTCTTGTGCGCCATCTGCACGAATTTGTCCGCGAAATCCGACCGTCTTTCGAGGATTGGGATTACGCCATCGATTTTCTCACGCGCACCGGCAAGAAGTGCGACGGCAACCGGCAGGAATTCATCCTGTTGTCTGACACGCTTGGGGTCTCCATGCTGGTCGACGCGATCAACAATCCCGTCTCGGGCGAAATCACCCAATCGACCGTGCTTGGCCCCTTTTACGTGGAAGAACGGGCGGATTTT
>CAIZGQ010000533.1 GCA_903932565.1 uncultured Hyphomicrobiales bacterium | reverse complement strand
TCATACGCGGTGAACGTCGCGCCGCCCGTTTCAGCCAGGACCTTTGTGATCGCAGCCGTCAAAGACGTCTTGCCATGGTCAACGTGACCAATCGTGCCGATGTTGCAATGCGGCTTGTTGCGCTGGAATTTTTCCTTGGCCATGGCCGGAGGCTCCTTCGAAAAAACAGTTGTTCAGGATGGATGGGGAAGCGATCAGGCGTACTTCGCCTGAATCTTCTCCGCTTCGTTGCGCGGAACTTCCGCATAGTGGTCGAACACCATGGAGTAGCTTGCGCGACCCTGGCTGAACGACCGAAGATTGTTGACGTAACCAAACATGTTGGCCAACGGCACCATGGCAGAGACGACATTCGCGTTGCCGCGCATGTCCTGACCCTGGATCTGTCCACGACGCGAGTTCAGATCGCCGATGACGGAACCGGTGTATTCCTCCGGTGTCACGACCTCGACCTTCATCACCGGCTCAAGAAGAACCGACGCGCCCTTGCGGAGGGCTTCACGGAAACCAGCGCGTGAGGCGATTTCGAAGGCGAGAGCCGACGAGTCAACTTCGTGATACGCGCCGTCGATCAGCGAGACCTTGACGTCGACGACAGGGAAGCCGGCAAGAACGCCCGCACCCAGAACCGACTCGAGACCCTTCTGCACGCCGGGAACGTATTCCTTGGGAACCGTACCGCCGATCACCTTGGACACGAATTCAAAGCCCTTGCCGGGTTCATTCGGCTCGACAATGAACTTCACACGCGCAAACTGGCCTGTACCACCAGACTGCTTCTTGTGGGTGTAGTCTTCCTCAACCGTCTTCGTGATCTTTTCACGATAGGCGACCTGCGGCGCGCCAACATTGACTTCGACCTTGTGGGTGCGCTTGAGAATGTCGACCTTGATGTCGAGATGGAGTTCGCCCATGCCCTTGATGATCGTCTGACCAGATTCCTGATCAGTCGACACGCGGAAGGACGGATCTTCAGCTGCGAGTTTCACAAGCGCAGCAGACATCTTTTCCTGGTCAGCCTTGGACTTCGGCTCGACCGCCATCTCGATGACGGGATCGGGGAATTCCATCTTTTCCAGGATGACCGGCTTGTTGGGATCGCACAGCGTATCGCCGGTGCGGGTATCCTTCATGCCGACAAGCGCCACGATGTCGCCTGAGTAAGCCTCAGAGATTTCTTCGCGGTTGTTGGCGTGCATGAGAACCATGCGGCCAACGCGCTCGTTCTTGTCACGCGACGAGTTGAGAAGAGCGACGCCCTTTTCAAACTTACCCGAGTAAACGCGGGCGAATGTCAGAACGCCGAACGGATCGTCCATGATTTTGAAGGCGAGCAGCGCGAGCGGCTGATCATCACCGGGCTTACGCTCAGTTTCTTCTTCGGTCTTGAAGTCGATGCCTTTGATGGCACCACGATCAATTGGCGACGGCAGATAATCGACAACCGCATCAAGCAGTGTCTGAACACCCTTGTTCTTAAAGGCCGAACCGCAGAGCACGGGATAAAAAGCACCGGTGATCACTGCCTTACGAATAAGGCCCTTCAACGTGGCTTCATCCGGCTCCTGACCATCGAGATACGCGCCCATGACGGTATCATCGAGCTCAACGGCGGCCTCGATCATGGCAAGCCGATATTCAGCAGCCTGCGCCTTCAAATCGTCGGGGATTTCGCAATCCATGTCGAAATCAGCGCCCAGCGACTCACCCGACCAGATGACAGCCTTCATGCGCACAAGATCGATGAGACCCTGGAAGTTGGACTCAGAGCCAATCGGCAACTTGATCGGAACTGGCTTGGCACCAAGACGTGTCTTGA
>CAIZGQ010000532.1 GCA_903932565.1 uncultured Hyphomicrobiales bacterium | reverse complement strand
GGGGAAATATGAAGCGCTCCGATACCGCAACCTATGCTTTGGACCTTATTCACAGCATCTGGGTTGCAACGATCTCGGGACTGCGCCAGCCGCGCTTCGTGCGAAAACGCACATGTCAGGGGGTTGCCGTGCGCAAACAACTCACGAATGCGGAAGCTATTTTAAAGGATTGCCATCTCGCACCTGTCGAGTAGGGGTTGCTCATGAAATTTATAATGCCGAACCCCGAAACGAGTTCCCTAATATTTTGCAAATGACGTCGTGAGAGGGAAAAATTGACGACGCGCTTGAAGTATCGTGATGAGGAACTATCTACCGCATTGTTAAAAAGTCAAAATGAATGAATGTTCATTTTTGCTATTTCAGATTTAACTTGCGCTCTTATGGCCTAATTTATTTTAAGGTGACAGCAGAATAAGATATTTTCAAATGTTGATGGTGTTCAATGCCGGTTCATCTTGATGTGTTCGCTTGATGAATTTCGTAATTTGCAGATATCAACCTGACCACATGACAAATAAAAGACGGCCCGCGGGCATGACTCGCGAGCCGTCTTTTAAATGTCTCAGGCGACGTTCAGAAATCGGCCCATTGCATGTCGTTGCTTGCCATGGGCCGCGCGGGTGCGCCGTTGGCGACGCGTCGGACTGGTTCCAATCGCAACTGCTCTTGTTTCGCAGGTCCTGCTTTCGGGTGCGCGCGCGACGCCGCATGACGTGGCGGCTCATAACGCGACGCGCTGCCGCGCGGCATTGCCCCCACGTTGAAGAATGTGAGCTGGGCCGAGAGTTTTTCGGCTTCAAGCGACAACGATTGTGTGGCCGCAGTTGCCTGCTCGACCATGGCCGCATTCTGCTGCGTTGCATGGTCGAGATCGCTGATAGCTGTATTCACTTCACTCAACCCGTTGGATTGCTCCTGCGCGGTTTCCGCAATATCACCGATGATCGTATTGATCTCTTTGACTTGCGAGACAAAGCGGCCCAGCGCTTGCTCTGTGCTTTCGACAAGGCCAGCGCCTTCGGCAACGCTGGTGCGCGCCGCATCAATCAGCCCCTTGATGTCTTTGGCTGATACAGACGCGCGGTCGGCGAGGGAGCGAACTTCCTGCGCGACGACGGCAAATCCCCGCCCGCTGTCACCGGCGCGCGCCGCCTCGACACCGGCATTCAGGGCGAGCAGGCTGGTCTGGAACGCAATTTCATCAATCACATCTGTAATTTTTCCGATTTCCGCTGTTGCTTTTTGTATCTGTTCCATTGCCGATTTGGATTTTCCGACGATATCGCTGGTCAACGTTGCATCGCGCGTGGCGGTGGCTGCAACTTCGCGCGCATGCGCGACGCCCGAGGTGGTGGTTTTTACGCCCTCCGTAATTTGGGCAAGCGCGGCGTTGGTTTCTTCCAAGGAGGCCGCCTGCTGCTCCGTGCGGCGCGAGAGATCATCAGACGCCTGGGCGATCTCGCGATTGCCGCTCTCAATGGTCGCGACAGAGGTCAGAACCTGTTGAATGACCTCCTGCAACTTGGCAGCCGTGCTGTTGAAATCGTCCTTCATGGGGCCAAAGTCGGCGCCAATAGTCTCGGTCACGCGGGCGGTGAGATTGCCGCCAGCCATTTGCGCCAACGAACCAGACATGATGGTCAAAGCTTCAACCTGGAGACGCAGGGTTTCGGCCCGCGCGGCTTCTGCCAACTGGCGCTTTTCTTCCAACGCTTCGAGGTAAGTGGAAATGGCAAGGTCCATATCAAGGAGGACCGCTTTCACCAGCACGCCCAGAAGTGCGCCCAATTGCTCGGGCTTATTTTTGATGCGCTTGAGGAGGGACGATTCTCGATCTGTCACGATGGCCTTGATGAGATGGTCGGTGACAATCGCATAGCCGCCAATATACCAGCGTGGTTCAAGGCCGATCCGCGCATGCGTGTCGCCAACAGTCTTTACCGCCTTGGCGTAAGTTTCGCTGAAGTCACCCGAAGCAAGGGAATCCCAATGGGATTCCTGACGCTTCTTGGCTGAATTGACACGCGCCTCGTCTGTGAAAAAGCGCTTGGTTTCGGGCGTTTTGCGGACCTGATCGTAAAATTCAGACAGCGCTGCATCGATCGTTGATTTCAGGATTGGCTGCAATTCGCGAAGCAACTGCCGGGAGGGCGCATCAAATTTCATGAATTCGAGGCGTTCGCTCATATGGGTTGAGGCGCTGGTCATGACATTTGCTCGTCATCTAAGTTTTGAGGCAGTCGTATTGCAAAGCTTTGCGCCTGTATGCTTAAGAAGACGTGAATGCAATTTGAACCCGGTGCCAAATCTTTCAATATTTCAGTGTCTTACGGAAGGTAAGCTAGGCAATTGTCAAGTGTGCCAAGTGACGTTGCGGCAAACGAAAAAGGGCCGCCTCATCACGTGAGACGGCCCCAATTTGACAGCGATCAATCCGCTATTAATAACGGTCGCGACGATCAACATCGCGCTCCCGACGCATGCCATCATAGTCACCGTAATCACGACGCTCGCGCCATTCGCGGCGCTCGGGTCGCTGGTAAATTGGACGCCCGCTTGTGTTGAAGCAACGTCCATCTTCCCGGCAAATCGTGCGGGCCTGCTGGAAGAGCTCAGAGGGAATATCCTGTGCCAACGCCGGCAAGGACGTGAACGATATGACGCCGAGGCTCAGGGCTGCGGTAAGTTTCGAAATGGTCTTCATGGAATAATCCTTTCTGGATTATCTAAAACAGACGATTGGCGGATCTTCAGAAAAACCGGCCAATGGATCAGGCCCAGCGCCCGCGTCCCGACACCAATTTAAGAATGAAGAGGAGGATGATTGCGCCCAGCGTCGACGAGATGATCGCGCTGACGATGCCTGATCCCATGTGGATATTCAGCTGTGGGAAAAGCCAGCTGGCGATGAAAGCACCCACGATTCCAACGAGGATATCAACGAGCAATCCAAAGCCTGTCCCACGGACAATAAGTCCTGCAAGCCAACCTGCGATGGCGCCGACGAGCAGAATAACGAGAAGGCTTTCTCCGGACATATTCATGATAGTCTCCGTGATCGGCGCTGGCCTTCAAAGGCGAGTGCATAAGTGAAAAATTGCGTCGACTACAAAAGAGAGCCTGCTTTCAACAACGTGTCCGCGTGAATTAGGTTCCATATCCGACGTGGGAGGGCCATCGTGACGCCATAAAGAGCTTGGCTGTTGTTTTTTTAAATCCGGATAAAAGATGAACTTGTTTTTATACTCCCGACCAAGCTTGTTCACATAAATTGAAATGCAATCGAAGCCGTTTTCACAAGGGACGTCTGTTTTGACCTCAGACAACTGGCTTGTTTTTCCTGACGTGATTTAAAAAAAATGGCTGCATTGACGGCGCAGGCGTTGCCGCTCTTTAAATGCGAATGTGCATTTCATATCGAAAATTATGGCGCAATTCCCGCGCCGAGGCGTTGGAGACGTGACGCAAGACAGCGTCATGCATGCCACTGATGCCCGATCAGAGCCGGCCGCAATAGGCTGCGAGAAGCGGCCCCAGCATCATCGTTGAGGCCACCACGCCAGCCAGAACATCGAGTTTTGAAAATCCAACAGGATATGCGAGTGCAAGACCAGCAACGTCGGTTGGCCTTGGGTCGCAAGTTTGAAGGCCAACGCTGCTGATTTGATCGCGGGATGAAACAAAATCACCGTTGTTCAAGGTGTGCGTTCTGTGCTGAGACGGGGTCGTATCTGTTGTCAGCGTAGGCAGACCGGGCGCGTGCGAAGATATCAAATCTGAGATCGGGTGGTGCGCGCCAGCGGTCCTGGAAGTCGTTCGATCTTGGGGCCCTGTGTTGAGAGGTTCGTCTTGGCCCAAGGGATCAATCCTTCTGTTGAGTAAAAGCAACAGGGGATTGTGCAATTGGTTCCAAGGGGAGCCGGGGAAGTAGGGGCGAGATCGGGGTTTTGACTTCAGCCGTTTTTCAAACTTGCAAAGCAGTTTCAGCTATCTTTTGCTGCGCCAAGGCGCTGAACGAAAGATAATTCAAGGGGCCTCGGAATATACCCATTTATCATCCAAGGTTTGCTTGTCATCCAAGATTTGCTTGTCATGGAAGATTTGGCGATCGCTGCAATTTAAAAATTACGGTGCCGGTCTTACGCTACAGGTGGCCAGGGGAAGCGGATGTTCTGATCCTTGAGTCCGGCAAGGACCACATCGAGCCCGCCAGATTTGATCATCCATTCCAGTCGATGATCGCGATATTCGCGACGGCGTCCCCCTGTGGTGTACATGTTGGACGCTGCTGCCATGCGCTCGGCCGCTGCATCAAATTCCACAAAGGTCGCAACGACAGAGGGCCGCTCTTTCAAACGTCCATGCCAGCGCGCCAGTGGGGTATCGCGCGCGGGCCCGAGGCCAAAATGCACAGAGCGGTTGACCATGGGAGCGACAGCTGCGTCCGCCCAGCCAAAATCCGGTCCACCAAACCAGTCAGCAGTGCCCAGACGGCCCGTCAGCCAATCCTGCAGAACCTTGGTCTGCGCGGCAGCCTGCGCCCGCAAGGTGTCGGCAAGCGCGCCGGTTGCGCGTTGAAACCAATGCACTTCGCCATAGCCCCAGTTCACCGCCTCATATTGCGTGTCGCAGACATCCTCCGTCATGCGGGCAAAGGCCCGCGCAGCCGGGTCGGACGGCAAGAGTGGCGGATTTGGCCAGCGTTCCTCAATATATTCCAGGATGATGGTGGATTCGAAAATCTTCGCCTCGCCGTCAATCAGCACCGGCACTTCGCCACGTGGACTGGCATCTGCGAGGGGCCCATCCGTGCGTCCCGTGCCGAACGTCTCCGGCATTTCAGCTCTAAAGGGAATCCCCTTTTCGCGCAGGGCAATCTTGATCTTTTGCGCATAGGACGACAGGGGATGCTCGTAAAGCAGGATCATGATTTCGTCTCAAGCGGGCGGGCCAAAGGGGCAGTTGGTTGTGATTCGAGCAAACTGCTCCGACAAGCGCATGAATTTACTTGAGTTGGCAAGCTTGAAGAGGCGCATCGCAATGCAACAGACTGAGTTATAATTCCATATGGCTGCGTCATGTTGCAAGCCTGATCAAAAGCAATTGATCGCACAACCATAAATGACCAAGCTTCTTTGTCGCGTTGAACGCTTAATCTCCAATGTCCGCAACGAGAAATTCAAAAATGACGTTGCGGTACGAAACAATCTCTCACTTGGATTTGTGGGCATTGCAAAAATCAAATCATACTTTTTTCCCGCCTGTCATGTCATGATTTCAACCTCGTGTGGTCTTGCGTCGCTTATCACACCTGACTTACGCTCTATTGCAATAGCCTGTTTGTGAGCGTGTCAAAACGCGCTCTTGGGTCCAGAGCTTGTCAGATACGTTTTTGTTATCCGCCCAGTGCTCCTCCAGACCTCAACAAATTTTGGCTCGCGGCTCGCGCCGGGGGAGGGTGTTTTATGAGCCAGGATGGATTGGGGCGCGATGCTCTGGGCCGGGATGCTGTGGACCGGAGCGGGTCTGCCTCAGGTAGTGTGACGCCGCCCAGTTCGACCGCCATGTCGTCGCCGGTTGCGAAAGATTGGCATCGCTGGGCGCAGCTCGCACTTGGCGTTGGCTGCATGGTGATGATCGCAAATTATCAATACGGTTGGACGTTTTTCGTCCCCGACATCGAGAAAACCTTCAAGTGGGATCGCGCCACCATTCAATGGGCCTTCACGCTGTTCGTGCTGTTTGAAACCTGGCTTGTGCCCATTGAAGGCTGGTTTGTGGATCGGTACGGCCCACGCATCGTTATCCTGCTCGGCGGTATCTTGTGCGGTGTGGGTTGGGTTCTGAATTCGCAGGCGACAACGCCGGGCGGCTATTATCTTGGCATGATTGTCGCTGGCCTTGGCGCGGGCGCAGTCTATGGCACGTGCGTTGGCAATGCGCTGAAATGGTTTCCAGACAAACGCGGGCTCGCCTCCGGCCT
>CAIZGQ010000531.1 GCA_903932565.1 uncultured Hyphomicrobiales bacterium | reverse complement strand
TCCGTGTCTGACCTACCTGCGCGATTTGCCGCCATCGTGGGGGACAAGCACGTGGTGACGGATCTGCAGGACATGGCCCTGCACCTGACCGAGCCACGCGATCTCTACACCGGCAAGGCATTGTGCATTGTGCGCCCCGGCTCGACGGCCGAGGTCGCGGCTGTGCTGAAAATCTGTCAGGAGACCGGTACGGCCGTTGTGCCACAGGGTGGCAATACCGGCCTTGTCGGTGGCCAAATTCCAGACGGCAGCGGGGCGCAGATCGTGCTGTCGCTGCGCCGCCTCGACAAGATCCGCGAGGTCGATGTCTCGTCCAGCACCATGACGCTGGAGGCCGGCATCACGCTCCTGCGGGCGCAGGAAATTGCGCGCGAGCATGATCGGCTGTTCCCGCTGTCGCTTGCGGCAGAAGGTTCGGCTACCATCGGCGGAAATCTTGCCACCAATGCTGGCGGAACCAATGCCATCGTCTTTGGCACAGCGCGGGATCTCGTGCTTGGTCTTGAAGTTGTGCTCGCGGATGGCCGGATTCTTTCAAATCTCGGCAAGTTGAAAAAAGACAATACAGGCTATGATTTGAAGCACCTGTTCATGGGCGCTGAAGGCACGTTGGGGATCATCACGGCTGCCGTGCTGAAACTGTTTCCCCAACCACGCTCTGTGGAAACGGCCTTCATCGGCCTCAATGATCCCGACCACGCGCTGGCCCTTCTGACACTGGCGCAATCCATGGCCGGCGCGGACGTCAAAACATTCGAACTCATGCCGCGCGTTGGAATCGACATGGTGCTGAAGCACGCGTCCGGCGTGCGCGAGCCGCTGGAGGGCCAGCATCCCTGGTACGTCCTGCTCGAACTGTCGTCACAGAATGAGTCGGGGCTGGATGAGACCCTCATGGGGATCATGGAGACAGCATTTGAGAAAGAGCTGATCGCCGACGCGGCCATCGCAGCCTCACTCGACCAGCGCAACGCCTTCTGGAAACTGCGCGAGCTGATGTCGGAAATGCAGAAATACGAGGGCGGGTCGATCAAGCACGATGTGTCCGTGCCAGTGGCCAAGGTACCGGAATTTCTCGCGGCAACCGGCCCCGCAGTTGAGGCGCGCATTCCGGGTGTCCGGCTCGTGTCCTTCGGGCATCTGGGCGATGGCAACATCCACTACAACATCTCGCAGCCCGTTGGTGCCGACAAGGCTGCATTTCTGTCCCGCTGGTACGAGGTCAACGACATCGTCCACGAGCAGGTGCTGCGCCTGGGCGGCTCGATTTCCGCTGAACACGGCATCGGCATTCAAAAGCGCGAGGAACTTGCCAAGGTGAAGGACCCGGTGGCGCTTGCTGTGATGCGCTCCATCAAGGCAAGCCTTGATCCTCGCGGCATCATGAACCCCGGGAAAGTTCTTTAAAGGGGGCACCCATACTCGAAGGACCGCAACCAAAATTTCCTCCTTGGGAGAAGGACAAGGCTGTGGGTAACCCTCTCCTGAGGGAGAGGGTGGTCGGCGGATGCCGACCGGGTGAGGGTTGGTAGGAGTGTGAACCGGATGAGGGTGTT
>CAIZGQ010000530.1 GCA_903932565.1 uncultured Hyphomicrobiales bacterium | reverse complement strand
TTTGGCCAACGCCTCGATGGGCTGTGGCTACACGTCGGCACACCCGAGGCAATAGCCGAGGCAGAGCGCGCGATCTCCCGGTCCGTGCTCTAAAAGCGAACGTCAGCGCAACAAAAAACCCCGGCGGTGAGCCGGGGCTTCCAATCACCCCGCAAGACGTGCGAGCTGGCTTCAGCTCACGCTGCGGTAAGGTTGGTGGCAGAAGACTTGTTCGTGCGACGGTCGGGCGTCACATCGAAGTTGATGCGCTGACCTTCATTCAGGGCGCGCATGCCAGACTGTTCCACCGCACTGATGTGCACGAACACGTCTCGGCTGCCGTCGTCCGGCTGAATGAAGCCGTAGCCTTTTTCTGCGTTAAACCACTTCACTGTTCCCGTAGCCATGGGAGTATCCTGTCGTCGAGTATATTATGAGGTGCACGAATGCACCGATGAATATCGTCTTGGGAGGGTCGTCAGCAGCACGGACCACAGCAGTGCATGCGGTCGGTCAGTTGCGGGCCAAGTCGTCGGCCAAAGTCGATTAATCAAACATAAGGGACAATCGCGGCCGCAACAAGGCCAAGGGTGGCGTCGCCCTTGACGCAGCATGGGCCACCAGGACGCTGCGTGACCCAAAGATCCAGATGCCGCAGCCATATCCCGGAATGCCAAGGATTTCAGCGACGCTCTCGGCTTGAAGTCAAACTGGGATTCACGCATCGTTCAAATCTGTTTCGAAGGTGCGAAGCACGGGGGTCTCGACCTGCGCCAGTCCCATGTCTTTTCCATTCCGCCCGGCGTTGCGTTTCTGCCGGCATTCGCGGCTGCGCTTGTCCATGGCGACATTGTCACAGGGTTCCCCAATCGGCTTGATCCCCTCGGCTTTTCGGATGCCACAATTTATGTGCCGACGCGCCGTGCAGCCCGCGCGCTCGCTGGCGAACTCTGTCGACACCTCCCCTTTGCCACAGCCCTTCTGCCGCGCATTGTCCCGCTCGGCCAGATGGAGGGGATTGAGACCAATCTGATTTTCAACCTGTCCGAAAACAACGACCTGTTCGCGGCTGATTTGCCGCTGGGGATTTCCTCGCTGGAGCGCCGCCTTGTCCTGTCGCAGCTTGTGCTGGCGTGGAGCAAGGCACTGCAGCAGGCGCAGCTGACACGCAGTTCCGACACCGAGCCGGAAGCGCTGCTCGTTGCACCCTCGCCCGTTCAGGCGTGGCATCTGTCCGGTGATCTTGCAGCCTTGATTGACGAGATCATCATCGAGGATATCGACTGGTCCGCACTCGATCATCTGGCGCCCGAAGAATATGACCGCTACTGGAGCCTGACGACGACGTTTCTGCGGATCGCAGCGCAACATTGGCCGGCCCATCTTGATGAGCGCGGCTTTGTCGAGCAGGCGCGACGCCAAGCCCAGCTTGCCGAGCGCGAAGCACTGCGTCTGGCAACGGGGTTGGATAATAAGCCTGTGATTGCCATCGGTTCGACCGGCACAAATCGGGCAACAGCACGACTTCTGGCTGCCATTGCCAAGGCTCCGCGCGGTGCAATCGTGCTGCCGGGCCTCGACCTGTCGCTGGATGAGGCCGCATGGTCCCTCATCGGACACACGGATGACGGTCACACACAGACAGCGGCTGGCCACCCACAGGCGGCGCTGTTTCGCTTGCTGCCACAACTGGGCGTGACGCGCGCTGAGGTAAAGGCAATTGGCACTGCGACGCCGGCCCTGTTCGCACGGACCAAATTTCTAGGCGAGGCGTTTATCCCGTCAGAAGCAACAGACCGCTGGTTGTCTTTTGCACGCGACGAAGCCGCGCAACATGATCTTTCTCTTGCTCTGGATGGCGTCACGTTGATCGAGGCCGCCGACGAGCGCGAAGAAGCGCTAGCCTTGGCCATTCATTTGCGGGAGGTTCTTGAGCAACCCGATGCAACGGCTGCGCTGATCACGCCTGACCGCGCGCTGGCCAAGCGTGTTCGCGCGGATCTCGCCCGATGGGGAATCGAGATTGACGATTCGGGCGGCGAGCCATTGGCCAATTTATCCTTCGGCACCCTGGCGCGGCTTGTTCTTCGCATCGAGCGCGGCGTTCGCAATCCGCACGATGTGTTGGCACTTCTTGAACATCCGGCTGCCCACTTTGGATTTTCACGCGCTCGCCTCACGCAGATCAAATCGAATCTGGAAATTGGCCTGTTGCGGACGGTCTTGCCGGATACCCACGTCGTTTCAGATCTCATCGATGCCGCGCGTCAAGCGGCAGACGAACGACATGCGCATCCGGCGCGCAAAGCCATCTGCGATGACGATTGGGATGCCGTCGAACTGCTCCTCACCCGGCTCGATGCTGCCTTGACAGAGTGGCGCGCACTCGCGGCAACCAACGCACCGCAAAGCCTTGACCGTTGGGTCGCGGCACACCAATCCGCGATCATGGCAGCCACGACTAATGAAGACCCTGACGATGCCTGGCAGGATGACGAGTCTGCAGAGGCCCTCGCCAGCCTGTTTGATGAAATTACGCAATCTGCTGCCTATGGTCCGACATTTGATGGCGCAGATTACGCGGCCTTTTTCGACTCCATGTCGCGCGAGACTGTCGTGCGCGGCCCCACGCGCAGCCATCCGCGCCTCAAAATTCTCGGCCTTCTCGAAGCGCGCCTCCTCACCGCTGATGTGATCCTCCTTGGGGGTCTTGATGAAACGGTCTGGCCGCCACAGGCTGGCACCGACGCCTTTCTCAATCGCCCCATGCGGGCGGCACTTGGACTTTCGCCACCTGAACGTCGCATCGGCCAGACGGCCCATGATTTTGTTCAGGCGATGGGCGCACCGCGTGTCGTCATTTCACGCGCTGCCAAACGCGGGGGAACGCCCACAGTGCCAAGCCGCTTCCTGCAACGCATGGCTGCGTTGGCGGGCGAGGCTCACTGGAATGCGTGCCGCGCGCGTGGGCAACGCAGCTTGCAAGTGGCGCAACTGATTGACCAGCCCAGCGCATTGCACAGCATCGCGCGCCCTGCGCCAACGCCCGCGCTCGCGCTGCGCCCGACCCGCCTGAGTGTGACGCGCATTTAGACGCTGCGGCGTGACCCTTATGCGATTTACGCCGAGTTCATTCTGCACTTGCTGCCCATGGAGCCGATTGGGATTGCCATGGGTGCGCGCGAAGTTGGCACTGAGCTGCATGGCATTCTTGCTGAATTCACAAAAGATGTACCGCTCGGCAGTTGGCCCCCGGATGCAATGGCGCTGATCCGCAGCATTGCCGAAGACCGCCTTGCGCCCATGCTCGCCAATGCCGAATGGCGCGCCTTCCACTGGCCCCGCATTGAGCGATGCCTGACTGCCTTTCTCGCGTTTGAACAGGCCCGGCGGCATCAGCTCACGGCGATTCACGTGGAGACGTATGGACGTCTTGGCGTTCAACTTGCCGACGGCAGCACCTTTCAACTCACCGGCACGGCCGACCGAATTGAACATCGGATTGATGGCACCTACGCGCTGCTCGATTTTAAAAGCGGGTCCATTCCCACGAACAAAGTGATCGCGGCCGGGTTTGCACCACAAATGCCGCTGGAAGCGTTGATGATCGAGCGCGGTGCATTCGGCTGTGCGAAGGCCCCGGCTGATGTCAGCGAAGCGGTACATGTCGGCGTCTTTGCAGGCGATGAGTTCAAGATCGCTCCGATTGACGGCAAGGAGCGCAGCTTGGCGCAATTGCTCGCAGAGCATGAGAAAGGCCTTCTCGAACTGCTCAATCAATTTCGCCAACCGGAAACAGCCTATGTGCCACGGCCATTTCCGCAATTTATCCATGCTTTCAATTCCTATGATCATCTCTCGCGGATGAAGGAATGGTCGGCCGGATCAGAAGGCGGTGAGGCATGAGTGAAGCTTTATCGTCCATCAGTGGCGTATCTGCCCTCCAGCACAAAGCCTCAAATCCGGCAGCCTCGGCGTGGGTGTCGGCGAACGCGGGCTCGGGCAAAACCTATGTGCTGACGCAACGCGTGGTGCGCCTGCTCCTCAAAGGCGTGGCACCTGCCCGCATCCTTTGCCTCACCTTTACAAAAGCCGCCGCCGCCAACATGTCGATCCGCGTTTTCAAGACGCTCGCCGACTGGACCCGCCTGGATGACGAGGCCCTGCGGCGAGCCATTCTGAACGCGGGCGCGGAAGATCCCGACGCAAGTGACCTGCTTCAGGCTCGGCGGCTGTTTGCAAAAACAGTTGAGACACCCGGCGGGCTAAAAATTCAAACGATCCACGCGTTCTGCGAGCGGTTGCTGCATCTTTTCCCGTTTGAGGCCAATGTCGCCGCCGGGTTTGAAGTCATCGATGACCGGCGCAAAACCGACTTCATGGCGCAGGCACGGCGCGACACGCTGGAGAGCGCAGCCTCAGCGCCCCACAGCCTGCTGGCCGACAGTGTGCGCATCCTTGCGCGTGAAACCGGCGCATCCGGGTTCGACGAGCTCCTGAATGAGGCGTTGCACCATCGCCACCTCATTCTCCAATCGCTGCAGGGCAATGCCACGAGCGCGCGGTATCGGCAGGCTCTTGCTGCTCGCCTTGGCCTTGATCCCGATCTCACCCAGGACGATCTCACTCGCGACGTGCTGGATGGTGGCATCCCAAGGTCGCGCTGGCCGGATTTGGTCGCGATGCTGCAAACGGGCTCGAAGGCGGACCAAAATCTCGGCGATGCAATCCGTGCTGCGATATCGGCGACCGAAGATCATCAACGCGTGGCAAACTATCGCGCTGTCTTTCTGACAAAAACCGGCACGATCAAGAAGAGCCTTGTCACCGCCCCGCTGCAGAAAAAGTTCCCTGATCTGTTGCAGGAGCTGGAAACTGAGGCAACGCGGGTTCTCGCGTCAAAGCAGCGAGACGCCACCTTTCGACTCCTTAACCGCAGCACGGCGCTCCTCGACGTCACCAATGCAATCTTCTCAGTTTATGAACGTGCGAAACGCCACAGAGGGTTACTCGATTTTGACGATTTGATTGAGCGCACGGCACATTTGCTGGAGCGCGCCGATGCCGCATGGGTTCTCTACAAGCTTGATGCCGGCATTGATCATATTCTTGTCGATGAAGCACAAGATACTTCGCCGCAGCAGTGGAATATCCTGCAAGCCCTGACAACCGACTTCCTGTCGGGTGCTGGCGCGCGCCGTGCCAACCGAACATTCTTTGCAGTCGGCGATGACAAGCAATCGATCTATTCGTTTCAAGGGGCCGCCCCTCACCAATTCAATGAGATGAAGGGCCGTTTCAAAAAGCGGCACGACGATGCTGGCATCGCATTCGAAGAAGTTGGCTTGAAAGTCTCGTTTCGCTCATCTGCGGCTGTGCTTGACCAGATCGATAAGGTGTTCGCCATTGAGGCCAACCGCAAGGGACTGTCATCGGACACAGCGCCAACCGTGCACGAGGCGTGGAAAGCCAAGCTGCCGGGCCTCGTGGAGATATGGCCGCTGCAGGGGCTGGCGGACATAACGACGCCCGAAGATTGGCGGCTGCCACTCGACCTGCTGCAAAAACAAGATCCGCCCGTCATTGTCGCCAAGCGAATCGCGCAGGTGATTGCGGGGTTTCTGTCGCCAACCTCCCCCGATGTCGTCCATGATGGCAACACGCCCCGTCGGATCCATGGTGGCGACATTCTGATTTTGGTTCGAACACGCGGGCCTTTCTTTGAAGCGATCAATCGAGCCCTGAAGGAAGCAGGGGTTCCTGTTGCAGGCGCAGATCGCCTCAAACTTGCCCAGCATATTGCCGTGCAGGATCTGACTGCGCTTGGTCAAACATGTCTGTTGCCGGACGATGATCTGACCCTCGCCTGCGTGCTCAAGTCACCGCTCATTGGCCTCGACGACGATGATCTTCTTCAATTGGCCCCGCAGCGGACGGCCTCTTTGCGCGTGGCCCTGGACGCATCGGATACACCAGCCCACCGCCTTGCGGCCCAGCGCCTCGCCACGTGGCAGAAGCTTGCAGGCACGCTGTCGCCATTCCAATTTTATGCGCGTGTGCTTGGGGCTGACCATGGCCGGCGCGATCTTGTGGCGCGGCTCGGTCCCGAGGCCAGTGATGCGATGGATGAATTCCTGAATGAGGCACTCGCCTACGAGAGCGAAGATATCCCAAATCTGACGGGGTTTCTCTCCCGCTTTGCAGCGAGCGGCCTGCAGATCAAACGGGATATGGATGCTGCAAGCGACGCTGTTCGCGTGATGACTGTGCATGCGGCCAAGGGGCTTGAAGCCAAGATTGTGTTCCTCCCAGACACATGCGGGGCCCCAAGCGGGCGACATGATCCCAAATTGTTCTTACTGGAAGACAGCTTTTCCCAACCTCTCCTGGCGTGGAGTGCGGCCAAAGACAGTGACCCGCAAGTACTCACCGATCTTCGCGAAGATGCACGCGACAAGCAGGCGCAAGAATATCGCCGCCTTCTCTATGTGGCGATGACGCGGGCAGAAGA
>CAIZGQ010000529.1 GCA_903932565.1 uncultured Hyphomicrobiales bacterium | reverse complement strand
ACGCCGGACCAATGGTCTCAAGTCTCCACCGGCGTCAATCCAGCGGCCTTTGCTGCCCTCGACAGCAAGCAGATCGACGCTCTCATCCTGTGGGACGGCATGCGCGGCGCTGTTGAAAACATGGGCATGAAAATTCGCCCGGTTATTGTGCCCGATCAAGACAAAGTTGGCGGGATGACATTTGCGACCACAGACCGTTTCATCAAGGACAATCCCAAAGCGGTTGAAGGCATGTGCCGCGCCATTGCCAAAGGACTGCGCTACTCGATTGCCAATACGGATGCGGCAATCAAGCTGTTCTGGAAGGAGTTTCCAACAACAAAACCGGCGAGCCTTGATGATGCGACGGCCTTGCGCAATCAGCGCCACATCATGGAGCGCTGGTTTGAGATGTCCGAACAGGGCGCGATCCCCGGACAGGAAAACGGTGAGATTATTGAATCCGCCTGGAAGCTGACGGCCGAAACCTACACCAAGGCTGGCGTGCTGAAAGGAACAATCCCCTCGGAGCAGGGCTACACCTCAAAGTTCCTATCGGTCTGCAACAGTTTTGACCGCGCTGCCATCAACACGCAGGCGAGCTCATCGCAATGACGTACGCGATCAACATTCGCGATGCCGAAAGAGGAGCGTCATGACAGATTTCGATCCAGCTTCGCTGTTTCCCTATTCTGCGATTGTGGACCGCCCGCCGATCCGCTGGCCCAATGGCGCTCGAATTGCTGTTTGGGTTATTCCAAATATTGAACATTTTCATTTGGAGTTAACCAACCCTGCACCAGACGTCCGAAATTATTCCCGTCGTGATTACGGAAATCGTGTCGGTATCTGGCGCCTGATGGATGTTTTGACCAAACATAAGATTCGCGGCACCGTCGCCTTGAACGGCGAGGTTGGCCGCCATTATCCCCGCATCATGCAAGCAGCCATCGACTTGAATTGGGAGTTCATGGGTCATGGCATGACCAATTCAGTTCTCTTGAGCGGCATGACCGAAGAGGTTGAAACACAAGTTGTGCACGACACCAAGAAGGTGATCGAAGATTATGGTCAAAGCATGCGCGGTTGGCTTGGGCCGGGCCTGACGGAAACATGGAACTCGCTGCGTATTCTGCGCGACGCAAACGTCGACTATGTTGCTGATTGGGTGAACGACGATCTCCCCTATCGCATGAACAACGGTCTGCACTCGATCCCCTATTCGATTGAATTGAACGACATGCCCCTGTTCAACAATCCGACCATCAGCGTCGTCGATTTTGAACGACGGATCCGCGATACGTTTGATGTTCTTTATGATGAGGGTCAATTCGGAGGGCGTGTGATGGGCCTCGCCTTGCATCCGTTTCTGATTGGGGCGCCCCACCGCATCCGATATCTTGACAGCGCGCTTCAATACATTGCGAGTCACCCCGATGTCTGGCTCGCGACCGGCTCAGAGATCATCGATGCATTTGCAGCACAGACGCGCTGACGCTCTGCGTTTTTGAAGCGCAAACGATCAAACATGATTTGCAAGTCACGGTAATCGGTTTTGTCTCTTAAACAATCGACTAGCGTTTTACCGATGCAAACCTGGCAGCGGTCACGCGTAACGCTCCTGGTTTATGAGTGTCTTGATCACCCCGGACAGCCATTGGATCGCCGGATCTTTTGAGGAACGGCGTGCTGAAATCAAGCTCAATGTCCAGCGCGGAATATCGACCGGCGTT
>CAIZGQ010000528.1 GCA_903932565.1 uncultured Hyphomicrobiales bacterium | reverse complement strand
CGCCGAGGCGTGCCAGTCGATGGGTTGCAACGCCCTGATTGACCATCTCGCCGATGCGCATGGATTGCCGCTGGGCAAGACGACCCCGGATCGCAGCCTGACGGTTGAAGCGGTGTTTTGCCTTGGCAATTGCGCGCTCGCTCCCGCAGCTCTGGTTGGCGAAGATCGGCTCATTGGCCGCCTTGATACACAAAAGCTCGACAATCTTGTGCATGATCTTTCTGGAGGCCGGGCATGAGCGTGAAGGTTTACGTTCCCATTGATGCCGCTGCACTTTCCGTTGGTGCTGATGAGGTGGCAGCAGCCATTGTTGCCCAGGCGAAAGCCGCAGGCGCCGACATCCAGCTTGTGCGCAATGGAACGCGCGGGCTGTTGTGGCTGGAGCCCATGGTCGAGGTGGAAACCTCAAAGGGCCGTGTTGCGTATGGTCCGATTGAAGCGTCAGACGTGTCCGGCCTGTTCGCAGCGGGTTTTCTGACGGGCGCAGACCATCCCAAATCGCTTGGGCTGGCGGATGAGATTCCCGAATTCAAGCGCCAGCAGCGCCTGACCTTTGAGCGCGTTGGTATCGTCGATCCCCTGTCGCTGGACGATTACAAGGCGCACGGCGGACTTGCTGGTCTCACGCGCGCCCTTGCGATGAAGCCGGCTGAGGTGGTGGAAGAAGTGCTGGCCTCGGGCCTGCGCGGACGCGGCGGCGCAGGCTTCCCGACCGGCATCAAGTGGCGCGCCGTGCTCAATGCGCCGGACTTGAAGGCTGATGGTCTGCGGTCGCCCGCCAAGCACAGCAAATATGTGGTCTGCAATGCGGACGAAGGCGATTCCGGCACGTTTGCCGATCGCATGGTCATGGAAGGTGATCCCTTCTGCCTGATCGAAGGCATGATCATCGCCGGTGTCGCAACCGGCGCGACGATGGGTTTTGTCTATATTCGCTCCGAATATCCGCATGCATTCCGGACCATGCAGACAGCCATTGCGATGGCCGAAAAGGCAGGGCTGCTAGGCGCGTCCGTGATGGGTTCGTCGCACGCCTTCCATTTGGAAGCGCGCCTTGGGGCGGGCGCTTATGTCTGCGGTGAAGAAACGTCGCTGCTGGAAAGCCTGGAAGGCAAGCGCGGGCAGGTTCGCGCCAAGCCCCCTTTGCCGGCGCTGCAGGGATTGTTCGGTCGCCCGACGGTCATCAACAATCTTTTGTCACTCGCCTCGGTTCCGTGGATTATGGCGAATGGTGCCAAGGCCTACGCAAACTACGGCATGGGCCGGTCACTTGGCACACAGCCGTTCCAGCTCGCAGGCAATGTGAAACGCGGTGGCCTGTTTGAGTTCGCCTTCGGCATGACCGTGCGCGAACTGGTGCAGGACATTGGTGGTGGCACCGCAAGCGGACGCCCACTGCGCGCTGTGCAGATCGGTGGGCCGCTCGGCGCTTATTTCCCGGAAAAGCTTCTCGACACGCCGCTCGATTATGAAGCGTTGCTCGCGGTTCAGGGCATGCTCGGACATGGCGGGCTCGTTGTGTTCGACGATACGGTCGATCTTGCCGCGCAAGCGCGCTTTGCAATGGAATTCTGCGCTGCCGAAAGCTGCGGAAAATGCACGCCGTGCCGCATTGGCTCGACACGTGGCGTCGAGACCATCGACAAGATCATGGCTGGCGTGGAACCCGAGAAGAATCGGGCTCTTCTGGAAGATCTCTGCAACGTGCTGCAGGACGGGTCGTTGTGTGCATTGGGCGGCCTGACGCCGTTGCCGGTGCGCAGCGCCATGCATCATTTCCCGCAGGATTTCGAGCGCGAGCCGCTGCGCGTTGCAGCAGAATAATCATGTCGGCGCAGGCTATCGTGCCTGATTTCACGCATTTGGTTTTGAAAGTTAGAGGCTGACCATGGCTCTCATTCAGGAACTCGACACAGGTACCCCGATCCGCGTCTCCACGAAAACCGTGAAGTTGACGATTGACGGGATGAGCATCGAGGTGGCCGAGGGCACGTCGGTCATGGCGGCTGCCTCGCTTGCGGGCACGCAAATCCCGAAGCTCTGCGCCACCGACATGCTGGACGCCTACGGTTCGTGCCGCCTGTGTCTTGTGGAAATTGAAGGCCGTCGTGGGACGCCGGCGTCCTGCACCACGCCCGCCGAAAACGGCATGGTGGTCCACACACAAAATGCGCGGTTGGCCAAGCTGCGCAAGGGCGTGATGGAGCTCTACATCTCCGATCATCCGCTGGATTGCCTGACCTGCGCTGCCAACGGCGATTGTGAATTGCAGGATATGGCCGGGGCTGTTGGACTTCGTGACGTGCGCTATGGCTACGCCGGCGACAATCACCGCGCAGCACCCAAGGACGAAAGCAATCCCTATTTCACGTTTGAAGCGTCCAAGTGCATCGTCTGCTCGCGTTGCGTGCGTGCCTGCGAAGAAGTGCAAGGCACGTTCGCCCTGACGATTGATGGGCGTGGCTTTGGATCGAAAGTCTCGCCGGGCGGCAAGGACTTCTTTGGGTCCGAATGCGTGTCCTGCGGCGCCTGCGTGCAGGCCTGCCCGACAGCAACGCTGACGGAAAAGTCCATCATCGAGATGGGCCAGCCGGACCATTCCGCCGTCACCACCTGCGCCTATTGCGGTGTGGGCTGCTCGTTCAAGGCTGAGATGCAAGGCGAGCAGATTGTTCGCATGGTTCCCTACAAGGCAGGCAAGGCGAACGAAGGCCATTCCTGCGTCAAGGGGCGCTTTGCCTATGGCTACGCCACGCACAAGGATCGCATCACCAAGCCGATGATCCGCGCCAAGATCACAGACCCGTGGCGTGAAGTGAGCTGGGATGAAGCGTTCTCCCACGCCGCGTCGGAATTCAAGCGTCTGCAGACAACATATGGTCGCGACTCCGTTGGTGCGATCACATCCTCGCGCTGCACGAACGAGGAAACCTTCCTTGTCCAAAAACTGGTGCGTGCCGCACTCGGTGTGAACAATGTCGACACCTGCGCGCGCGTTTGCCATTCGCCAACGGGCTACGGGCTGAGCAAGACTTTTGGCACGTCTGCCGGCACGCAGGATTTCAAATCCATCGACAAGACGGATGTCATTCTCTTGATCGGTGCCAATCCGACCGACGCGCATCCGGTGTTTGGATCGCGCATGAAGAAGCGCTTGCGCAAGGGCGCGCGTTTGATCGTTGCTGATCCGCGCAAGATCGACATTGTGAAATCGGCCCACGTGAAGGCTGATCATCATCTGGCGCTGCAGCCCGGCACCAATGTCGCGCTGATCAACTCACTTGCGCATGTCGTGGTGACGGAAGGCCTTGTGGATGAGGCCTTTGTGCGTGAACGCTGTGATCTTGCCGACTTTGAGATGTGGGCGCGCTTTGTCGCTGAGGAGAAGAATTCTCCTGAAGCGATGGAGCAATTCACCGGAGTTCCGGCGGCAGACGTTCGTGCAGCCGCGCGCCTGTTTGCCACCGGCGGCAATGCCGCGATCTACTATGGACTGGGCGTGACCGAGCACACGCAGGGGTCAACGACGGTGATGGCCATGGCCAATCTTGCGATGGCCACGGGCAACATTGGTCGCGATGGCGTGGGCGTCAATCCGCTGCGTGGGCAGAACAATGTGCAGGGCGCCTGCGACATGGGTTCGTTCCCGCATGAATATTCGGGCTATCGCCACGTGTCAGACGAAGCCACGCGCGACATGTTCCAGTCGCTCTGGGGGGTCAAGCTCGAGCAGGAGCCGGGGCTTCGCATTCCCAACATGCTCGATGAAGCCGTGCAGGGCGGCTTCAAGGGCCTCTATATTCAGGGCGAAGACATTGCCCAATCTGATCCAGACACCAAGCATGTGACCGCCGGACTTGAGGCGATGGAATGCGTGATCATTCAGGATCTCTTCCTGAATGAAACGGCGAAGTTTGCGCATGTGTTTTTTCCGGGCGCATCGTTCCTTGAAAAGGATGGCACGTTCACCAATGCCGAGCGCCGCATCAGCCGCGTGCGCAAAGTGATGAGCCCGATGGCGGGACTTGCCGATTGGGAAGTGACCGTGAAGTTTGCCGAAGCGCTCGGCTACAACATGGCCTATTCACACCCCAGCGAAATCATGGACGAGATTGCAGCCCTTACGCCGACGTTCAAGGGTGTGAGCTATGCACGACTTGATGAATTGAATTCCATCCATTGGCCTTGCATCGACAAGGCCCCGGAGGGAACGCCGATCATGCACATCGATCAGTTCGTGCGCGG
>CAIZGQ010000527.1 GCA_903932565.1 uncultured Hyphomicrobiales bacterium | reverse complement strand
GTGTTTGCAAATATGGGCCAGCGCCTTTTCAAATCCATCGATGCGATGCGGGACACCGGTGAGATAAGGATGCAGCGCGATGGCCATGACGCGGGCCGAGTCTTCGCTTTCGCGGTACAACACATCGAACTGCCGCTCGATCATCGCACCAAATTCAGGCCCGGACATGTGAAACTTGTCGAAGGCCGGCTTATCGTTTGTTTCGTAAGTGTAGGGAATGGACAGCATAGGGCGTCCATTTGAAAGCGTCATCTCATAGGGCTGATCGTCATTCGCCCAATCGCACACGTAATCAACACCCGCCTCGGATAAGTGCTCCAGCGAGTTCCATGTTTCCTGCAGGCCGGAACTCAGCCAGCCCCGTGGCTTGATCTTTGTTGCATCCGCAATGGTGGAAATCGTGCGATGGATGACCGCGCCTTCGGTCGCGGGATCGATTTCATTCAGGCGGCGCGTGTTGCTTTCATTGTGCCCCATGAACTCCCAGTTTCGAGCAAGGCCCTCTTCCAAGATTTGTGGATGCTGGGCGCACAAATCCGAATTCAGCGCGACGGTGCCACGAACACCATAACGCTCCATCACCTTCATCAGGCGAAAAACACCGATGCGATTACCATAATCGCGCATCGCCCAGGATGGAATGTCAGGCGGGGCAATGCCAGATCCGCCAGCCCCCGCAGGTACTTTTTCCATCAGTGAGAAAAACTCGATGTTGGGAATGATCCAAAGCGCCAGGCGCTTGCCGTTGGGCCAGCGCACCATGGGGCGTCGCGGCATCGGTGAATATGGGAAAGGTCCATACGCAGAGGGCTTCATTCGGCGGCCTTTCCAAGCGCGAGCGGTGCCAAATGGGCAACAACCTCGTCCACTTTCATCACGTCAGCATATTTGTGATGCAGGTCGAACAGGTTGATTTTGTGTGACAGATCACTGCGATCAAAACAGCACTCTTCCACGAGCGTCACATGATAACCGTTGGAATAGCCATCAACCGAACTCGCGCGCACACACCCTGATGTGCTTTCACCAATCACAATCAGGCTTTGCACCCCGAGTTGCGAAAGATGCGCAATCAGAGGCGTGCCATAAAAGATCGAGGCGCGCTGCTTGGTGATGACGACGTCACCGGGCTGTGGGGCGAATTCCGGGCGAATATCATAATCATCCAGCAGCATGGGCTTCATCTTGCGGTTGGTGGCCTTGATTGCACCGGGCTTGCTGGAGGCGCGTGTGTCGCTTGTGGAATAAAAGATCGGAATGCCCGCCGCGCGACAGGCGGCGAAGAGTTTTTGTGTTGGCGGAATTGCGTTCCACGCATTGATGCCGCACGACGAAGGATGATCCTTGGACACGACCGAGACAGGCTGCGGTCCGCCCCGATACGCCATTTCATAAAGGTCGATCACCAGCAAAGCGGGCTTGGGGCCAACATAAGTTTCGCGCTGATAGTGGGAATAAATCTCAAGTATGTCGGCTGGAACAACGTCCTTCCAGCAGTGATCTTCAAAATCTGATCCCATGAGCCCACCGCTTTCATTTATGCCAAGACCCATCTGATTGAGCCGCAGCAGCCAAGCCTTGATCCGTCCAAGCGTCCGTGCGTCAAGGAGTTGGCAAGAGGCATGCCATGGGGTTTTGCCGCCGCCCCGCGCCACAAACGTCAAGTTGCCGAAGCGCGTTGCGGCTCGGTTTTGAAAACGGGCGAAAATCCGGCCATGTTTGCGTGGGTCCACGCCACATCATTGCACCTCCGCGAAGCATCATATCTTGCAGCTTTAAAATTAAGCAACAGCTTGCCATATCGTATAATCAATAGGCGGAACTCACGCGTTTTTGACTATCAAGTTTGCAGAAGTGCCCTGAAACGCGGCTGCACACGTGTTCGACAGCCAGAGGCTTTGGGTGGCGGGCGGCTCGGTCAAGGGATGTTCAAACGCGCCCGCACCCATGGTGAAAAATCGCGCGGGGATGGCATCAGCTTTGCTTCAATCTACGCAGGATCTGAACCGCCTGGAGATATCTGCAATGGCCGGACCGAAGTCTTCTTTCACAACAGCGCTCAAGCGTCTCCCCCATCGCTTTCGCCGCGCAGCACTTCCGATTGCAGCGGCACTCAGCGTGTTAGGGGCAGCGCAGGCGGCACACGCAGCCGACAAGGTAACCTTCCTGACAAGCTGGTTTGCACAGGCTGAGCATGGCGGTTTTTACGCTGCCAAAGCTGCAGGACTTTACGAAAAAGCCGGGCTCGATGTGACGATCAAGATGGGGGGGCCGCAGGTCAACGCGCTGCAGCTTTTGCTCGCCGGTGAAACAGATTTCATGATGGGCTACGACATCCAGGTGCTGAAGGCGCTGGAGCAGGGTTTGCCGGTCACCACAGTTGCTGCATCGTTTCAATTTGATCTTCAGGGCATGATGACCCATGAGGATGTGAAGGACCTTGGCGGGCTGAAAGACAAGCCAATCCTCATCGCGTCGTCCAGCCGCATGACGTTTTGGCCGTGGCTCTCGGCCAAGTACAATTTCAAAGATGATCAGCTGCGCCCCTACACCTTCAACCTGCAGCCGTTTGCAGCAGATCCGGCCGTGGCACAGCAGGGTTATGTGTCGTCTGAGCCCTATTCGGCGCGCCAACAAGGCATGAAGGTCAACTTCTTCCTGTTTGCCGAGGCTGGTTACCCGCCCTATGGCACAACGATTGTCGGCACAAAGGCGTTTGTCGATAAAAACCCCGACGTGACGGCGCGCTTTGTCAAAGCCAGCCTTGAGGGCTGGAAGGAATATTTGAAGAACCCCGGCCCGGCGAACGCGCTGATCAAGGCCGACAACCCGAAGATGACGGACGACCAGATCGCCTATGCGATCTCGGAATTGAAGCGCATCAAGGCCATTGACGGGGGCGATGCTGCCACGCAAGGCATCGGCATCATGACTGCGGAACGCTGGAAGGCGACGTATGATTTTCTGGTCAAGGGCGGCTTGCTGAAGGCTGATGTTGACTGGAAAGCGGGCTTCACCGACAAGTTTGTGAAAGACCTCAAGATCTCAATGTGAATTGGTGTCGGTTAAAAAGGGCTTTTGCTCGTGC
>CAIZGQ010000526.1 GCA_903932565.1 uncultured Hyphomicrobiales bacterium | reverse complement strand
GGTCTGGGATCTGATTGATGCGCCACTTGAAGAGTTGTTTTCAAGGGCGTTTGAACATGCGGAATTCGACGTCGCTGAACTGTCCTTCAGCAACTTTCTACGTCTCAGTGTTGCCGGGAAATGCCCTTATTTGGGGATTCCGGTTTTTCCATCGCGCAGCTTTCGGCATGGGGCTTTTTATGTCCGCAACGGCTCGGGCATCAAAAGCCCAAAGGATCTGATCGGCCGACGTGTCGGTGTCCGCGAGTACTCGATGACGGCCGCTGTCGCGGCTCGCGGTGCGCTGCGTGATCAGTTCGGGATTCAAGCCGGAGATCTGCAATGGATCATGGGCGATGTTGATCATGTCGAGCGAACGCACATCTTTCTTCCCCAGCTCTACAAGGACATCAACTTAAAAGTGGCACCCAGAGATACGCTGCTGGAGACGATGTTGCTTGAAGGGGACATTGATGCACTCGTCGCTTACAAGCCGTTTTCCGCCTTCAAGGCCGGTGATCCCCGCGTATCAAGGTTGTTTCCTGACTTTAGTACGGTGGAAGAAGCCTATTTCAAAGAAGCCGGGATCTTCCCCATCATGCATTTGATGGCGGTTCGCAAGGATTTGGCAGAGTCTGCGCCTGAACTCGTTCAGGACATATATCGCGCTTTTGCCGACGCGCAGCAGGTCGCAATCGAGGACCTTCACGTCGAACAGGCGCTGAAAATTTCCCTGCCGTGGCTTGCGCGCGAAGTGCGCCGAACCACCGAAGTCATGGGGTCCGATTTCTGGCCAGCAGGTTTCAAAAAAAATCAGCACGTGTTGGATCGGATGATCTCCTGGTCGTTTGAAGATGGCTTGATTCCAGAGAAAGTTCCTGCATCAGATTTGTTTGCGAGCTGCGTTCTGGGTACGTGATAAGCTGTCTTGTGCCATGATGCGGATGGACCGCTTGGGCAAGCGACGAACGGTTCTGCAGGCCAAGAAACTTTGCAGACCAAGACTTGCGGCTGGGGGAGGCGCAGCCTAGAGGCTTTGCCTTGGACGCTGGCGCATCGTACGCTTGGCAACCTCGTTTCATTCCGGCAGGCATATGGCCCCTCAAGAACTCCTTCGCAGTCGGCGCTCTGACTATCACGAGACCCTTCCCAGCGATCAGCCTCAGACGGTTATCGGCGAAGCCGTCCGCAAGCTGCGCATGGCGATCATGCGGGGTGACTTGGTGCCCGGCCAAAAGCTGGTGGAGGCAGACCTGTGCCGCGAACTCGCGATTAGCCGAGCTTCCGTTCGCGAGGCGCTTCGTGCGCTCCAGGCGGATCGTTTGATCGAGCTGATCCCCAATCGCGGTCCGTTCGTTGCAAAGCTTGATTTACGTGGCGTTGAAGAAATCCATGAGGTCTGGGCACTCTTGACCGGCAAGGCCGTTGCGCGCTTCTCACAGATCGCCACTGCCGACGATCTGGCTGAGCTCGACCTCACCATCCAGCGCCTGAAAAAGGCCGTGAAGAAACGGGCCGCGATCGATCAACTTTCTGCAACAAACGCCTTTTTTGGGTACATTCTGGATCGTTGCGAAAATCAGGTCCTTGTCGGGTTTGTTTCGTCGCTCGTGCTGCAGGTCAATTTCCTGCGGGCGCAGTCCTTGCGGCAGGCGGGATGGGGCCTCCGGTGTATCGCGGAAATCGAGGCGATTGCGGCGGCCATTCATAGCCGGCAGCCGGACGCAGCACGGCAAGCCACAGAGCGCCATATTGGTTCGGCCTGCACAGCGGCAAAGCAGTTTGCGAGTGACCAGGACATTGGGCCTGACGCGAATGCGCAATCGGCGCATGCCGCAGCCAACATCTAACACGCGCGCAAGCTCGCCAGGATGCCGATTTCAAATGCACCGCTAGGCGCCGACCTGACGCGTTGATATTGACTCGAAAAAAATTGTCTGACAATCTTTGCGTGTGGAGCGACGATATGCTGACGGCTCCCGGTGGAGGCACGGATGACTTACGCGCGCGAAGATGCAAAAGCCTGGGCCAACAAAAACTGGCGTGGTGTCTGCAATGTCATTATGCCGAGCTTCACGGACGATCTGTCCGGCCTGAATGAGGCTGCCATCCGCCATGACGTTCGTCGAAATATCGAGCTTGGTTTCTGGGGCGCGTTGATCGTTTCAGAATGTGCGACGACGTTGGACGAATACAAGCGCTTCATGGAAATCTGCGTCGATGAAGCGGCCGGCCGGCAGACGTTTTTGATGCATGGAACGTTCGACACGCGCGAACAAATCATCGACATGGCGAAAGCTGCCGAAAAAATTGGCGTTGGTGGCATTCTGATTGGCCTGCCAAACAGCTTTTATCCTGACACCGAAGACGAGCTTTTCGCGCACATCAAGGCCGTGGCGGATGCGACCAATTTGTGTACGTCGCTATTTGTGACGTCGCAGATGAACCTCACGCGTTTTCATCAGAGCGGGTTTCCGCCCTCCGTGATCAAGCGGGCGGCTGAAATCCCCAACGTGGTCGCGATCAAATACGAAGTGGGACGCCCCGGGATCGCGGGCGATCTTGAGATCTACAAGCTTCTCAAGGGCACTGGTGTTTTGTTTTCCGATCCACTGGAGGCCCACTCGCCCCTCACAGTCGAGCTGCTGGGCCAGCAATGGATGGGCACATCCAATTATGAATTCTGGGGCGATGCGGTCCCCAAATATTTTGATTTGCTCCTGAAGGGTAAATCAGAAGAGGCGATGGAAATTTACTGGCGCATTCAACCGGCGCGTGCGGCGCGAGTTGCAATTCAGTCAACTGTGGTGGGTGC
>CAIZGQ010000525.1 GCA_903932565.1 uncultured Hyphomicrobiales bacterium | reverse complement strand
CGGCACATCGAGCGTCTTTGAAACCGCTGTCTGAACGAACTCGCCGGTTTCCGGCTCAATGTCGAGACCGATACGCTCGGCTTCCGCCAACAGGTCTGGATCTTTCGCCATCTTGGCAAATGCATCACGCAGAACCTGAACAACCTCCGGCTTCACACCGGGCGGCAGCATGAAGGCACGACCAATCGCGCCGCCTGAGGCGTAGAGATTGAGCAGCTGTTTGTCTTCCGGCTTGCTGGCAAGCTCACCCAGGGCCGGTACATCGGGAAGATCCTTGGAACGTTCCGGCACATCCTGCAGAATAATCTTGATCTTCTTATCGTCGAGCCAGGCCTTTTTGCCGATCTTGACCGCAGCCCAGGATGCCACCGCACCCTCAACTTCACCGCGCTCCATCGCCAGCATGCCTTCATTGGCAGCCGCATAGCCTGAGATAATTTTAAACTTCGCGCCGATCACAGCATTGAGCAGCTTGGGAACGGATTCAGCAATGTTGCCAGGTCCTGTGCCAGCCACGGGGGTTTCCGTCTGGAGCAAGTCAGCGATCGACTGGACCTTGGACGTGTGCCACTGCATGTGGATATTGTTCGAGCTGGCGATGCGCCCGACCCAATTGTATTTGCGCGCATCAAACTTCACAGCCGGATTGTCGAGCGCCTGTTCGACAGCCAACAACTCGCTGACAATGCCGAGGGCTGTCCCATCCTTGGGTGCAACGCCATAGATGTAGTTTGCCGCTTTCAGCGTGCCCGCGCCGGGCATGTTCTCCGCCACAACGCTCGGCGTGCCGGGCAGATAACGGCCAAGATAGCGTGCAACGAGGCGGCCGTAGAGATCGTAGCTGCCGCCGGGCGTATTGCCGATGTAGATATTGATTGTCTTGCGGCTGAAATCGACGCTCTGGGCGTCAGCGCTGAGCGTCGCCGCGCCGAACATCACAGCAGCAGCAAGCACGGACCTTAGCGTGCGGTTCATCAGGCATCTCCTCCATCCCCCGCTCACGGCAGGGGTTCATTGGCCGGCTTGGTGGCACGTCAACATCTGACCGCAAGCGTGGCGGTTGCATTGGCTGCGACGTGCGAGCAAGGAGCGGAAAAGTCGGTGTCTTGTCAACCAGTTTCGATGCCATGGGCGGCGACCCACCCGAGTTTTGGCAGGCCCGCCGATGCAACGCGAAATGACGCTTTTCCCGCCAAATATTCCCGATCGCATGGCCGGCTGATGTCAGCCCCGCCGAATTCAACATGAAAAAATCGTGACAAAACCCGTTCAATCAGTCGTTTCTTTAATTTGCGCAAAGACTTGATGTTAATTCGCGCAAAGACTTGCGCGATGATGCACATCAACGAAGAGGAAGAGCGAACCCGTGACAGTTGGCCCACATGCAACGTGAAATGTGGGATCGACCAAATGGCCAAGATGCGAGCTGCCCTATTTGTCGAGCGCGGGCGAATTGTCCTGGACGAGAAGCCGATTCCCGACATCGGTCCCCTGGACGCACTCATTCGCATCACCACGACAACCATCTGCGGCACCGACGTTCATATTTTGAAAGGCGAATATCCCGTCGCAAAGGGCCTCACGATTGGGCATGAACCTGTTGGAATTATCGAAAAGCTCGGGTCCGGGGTCAGCGGCTTCAAAGAAGGTCAGCGCGTTATCGCCGGGGCCATCACGCCCAGCGGTACATCCAACGCGTGCCTTTGCGGCTGCGGCTCGCAGGATGGCGCGGGCACACGCCACGGCTGGAAGGCCATGGGCGGCTGGAAATTCGGCAACACCATCGATGGCTCACAGGCCGAGTTTCTCTGCGTCCCCGATGCCGTCGCCAATCTCGCGCCAGTGCCGGACGGCCTGACGGACGAACAGGTTCTGATGTGCCCTGACATTATGTCGACGGGCTTCAGCGGCGCAGAAAGCGGCAGCGTTCGCATCGGCGATATCGTCGCCATCTTTGCCCAGGGCCCCATTGGGCTTTGCGCGACCGCAGGTGCCAAATTGATGGGCGCGACAAAAATCATCGTCGTGGACGGTGTGCCAGAGCGCCTTGAGGTTGCCCGCAAGTTGGGCGCCGATCACACCATCAATTTCAACAAATTTGATGCGGTCGATGAGATCCTGCGGCTCACCGATGGACGCGGCGTGGATGTCGCCATCGAAGCCCTTGGCACACAACTCACGTTCGAAAGCGGGCTGCGCGTCCTGCGCCCCGGCGGGACCCTGTCGAGCCTGGGTGTGTACTCGACAGACCTGCGCATCCCGCTGGGGGCCTTCTCGGCGGGACTTGGCGACAATAAAATTGTCACGTCGCTTTGCCCGGGCGGCAAGGAGCGCATGCGTCGACTGATGTCCGTGATCGAAGGCGACCGGGTGGACCTGACACCGCTCGTGACACATCGCTTCAAACTTGATGAGATCGAGAAGGCTTATGACCTGTTTTCCCACCAGCGCGACGGTGTGCTGAAGGTTGCGATCACGCCATAAACTGTCGCCGCTGCTATTCGATAAGCGTCTTGTCGTCGCCGTCTATCTCGACCGGCACGATCACCGTGAGCGTCCGCTGCGCCAGATCGACGTGGGGAACGTTGGCTTTGGTAAACGGCACCAGCAAGGTCTCACCACCAATGGCGGGACGAATTTCCAGAATGTCGCCTGCACCAAAGTCGAGAACCTGAATCACGTCGCCAAGGTGCGCGCCAGTTTCGGTGTGGGCGCGCAGCCCCAGAAGATCAGCCTGATAGAACTCGTCTTCGTCGGGCGGCGGCAATTGATCACGCGGCACGTAAAGATCGAGATTGGTCAGCGCCTCGGCGGCCGAACGTTCTGTGATTCTGTCGATGCGCACGACGCACATGTCATCCTTGATGACACGCAGCGACAGGATTTTGAATTTGCGCTGGGATGTTGCGTCCGTCAGCGGCGCGTAATCGCGGATTGCTGCGGGATCGCCCGTAAAGGATTTCAGCCGGATTTCCCCACGCACGCCATGGGCCGCACCAAAGCGCCCCACCAGAACGAGAGATGGCGCAACCGCATCAGGCACGAGTTGAAATCCTCATAAGCTATTTTTTTGCAAAAGCAGGCTGGCACCATACGATGCCAGCCTGTGCTGCAGTCTTATTCAGCTGCGGCTGCGGCGGCTTCAGCAGCCTTCGCAGCAGTTGCCAGACGCTCCTGCGCCTTCTTCTTCGGCACGGCTTTCTCGGGGTTGTGGCGCTCGGCGCGCTTCATCAGGCCCATGGAGTCGAGCATGCGCGACACACGATCTGTGGGCTGCGCACCCTTGGACAGCCAATCCTTGGCCTTCTCCGCGTCGATGACGAAGCGCGTGGCATCGTCCTTCTTCTTCAACGGGTCGAACGTGCCGATACGGTCGATGAAACGACCATCGCGCGGCGAGCGGGCATCAGCGATAACAATGCGGTAGAACGGGCGCTTCTTGGCACCACCACGGGCGAGACGGATTTTGAGAGACATGCACTTCTTCCTTTCGAGATGATCAGGTTTGTTTCACGCGAGGGCCAAAAGACCGCTCATTTCTTTTTTCCAAACGGGTTAAGTCCGGATGGGAAGCCGCCAAGACCGGGGAGCTTGGCACCCCCCAATCCGGGAAAGCTGCCCGGCATCGCCGATGGCAATTTCGGCATGGTTGGTGGCAGACCTGTGCCGCCGCCCATTTGTTTCTGCATCGCTTCCAACTGCTCGGGGCTTGGTTGAGGCATGCCCGCCATGGGATTGCCAGCCATGGGATTGCCGCCCATGCCAAACATCGAAGCCATCTGGCCAAGCGGGCTGCGCTTGGAGGCCCCACCCATGGCCTTCATCATGTCTGCCATCTGCCGATGCTGCTTCAGGAGGCGATTGACCTCTTCCACCTTTGTGCCGGAGCCTGCCGCAATGCGCTTCTTGCGCGAGGCCTTGAGCAGATCTGGATTGCGGCGTTCCTGGCGCGTCATCGACAGAATTATGGCGCGCTGACGCTGAATAAGTTTCGGG
>CAIZGQ010000524.1 GCA_903932565.1 uncultured Hyphomicrobiales bacterium | reverse complement strand
CGTTGCGCGCAGCAGGGCCTGATCAATTCGCAGCGCAGTGACATCCCCCATGGCCCGCACGGACGCCGTCCGGGCAAGGCTGGCGAGGGCTGCAATCTCGCCAATCAGGCAGGGGGCCAGCATGCGGGCGACGACAACGGTGCCGTAGGCACTGTCAAACGCCACCTGCACCTCGCCCGACACCACAAGCATGGCGTAATCATTGTCGCCGCCCTGGGCGATGAGCACATCGTCACGCTCGAAAGTTTGGAGTTCTGCGCCCGCACACAGCCGCGCCAGCATGTCGGGCGAAATACTGGATAGGCCCGCCTGGGCTTTGATGGCAGCGGCGATTTGGGGATTTGGTTCGTCGCTCATGTTCGTTTGGCCAATTGCGAGCCAGGCCCGGAGCCATGTTGGGCTCTCAGGGGGCGATCAGCGCAATCTCGAGCGTGAGGCAATTCATGTCCTTTTCCCGGCTGTAATGCAGCGCACGGGCAAATTGTTTCACCAACCCGATTCCCAAACCACCAATGGCGTTTGTGTCAAGCGGGTCTTTGACGCGTTGCGCGGGTGCGGCGACCGTATCAAACGCCCGACCATCGTCCGCAATCCGCAACACGGCGCTATCCTGGTCACGCTCCAGCGACAGGCGCACATGCCCGGCCCCGCCATGGATGACGACATTGACGAAAATCTCTTCGAGGCAGAGCTCGAGCGCGAAGGCTGTCTTCGCCACGATGTTCAGCGCCGCACAGCGCGCGGACAACCAGAGATTCGCGGCTGGCAATGTATCCAGGTTTGCGTCGAAGACGGCCGCTTGCGCCCCGTCCCCTGTGGGGGTGATGGCGTCCGTGGGTTGATCGACGCCGCCTGTCATGACCTCAGGCCGAAAGGGCGCTGGCGGCTGCCTCAAAGTCCGGGAATATCCTGATCACCTCATCGACCCCGCTCATGCGCAAGACCTTTTCGACGTTTTCGTCTGCTCCGCAGATGACCATGTCGCCGCCCTTTTTGGCCACGGTCTTGGCGCTGAACATCAAGGTGCGCAGCCCCATGGAGGCGAGAAACGACACCTTCGCCATGTCGACAATGATTTTCTTGCGGCTCCCGGCCAGGACGCTGAACTTCAGGTCCACAGCTTGCGCGCCCGCCACATCCATTCGGCCATCGAGGACGATGTGGGTCAGCCCCGCCTCGGTTTCCACCACCTGCATGTCCATAAGCGCAACCACCTGCCCCAGAGTGAACAATTCCGATTTAGGGGCGGCATATGACACTTTGACGACGAAGGCGAGGTGGCCCAACGGGCACCATCTTCCTGCTGCAGCGTTAGGGTGACCAAATCGAGCCGGGGACAGGTGGCGCGCTTGTTCCTCGCGCCTGACCATGGTAGCCACACGCCAGCAGCGAAGCGGTGCTTCAACGCTGGCTTTGGCACGGGGTATAGCGCAGCCTGGTAGCGCGGAAGTTTTGGGTACTTCAGGTCGTAGGTTCGAATCCTGCTGCCCCGACCACAGCCAGACACCTGGTGTGCAGGTGACGATACAAGCCTGCCTTGGCAGGTTGAGAGTTTGACGTCAGGCCCTTGATCGGAACAGACGATGACGGCGCGCATTTACAAACCTGAAAAGTCCGCGACCCAGCAGGGTCACGCCCGATCCCAGGCGTGGTTGCTGGAGTTCATGCCCTCTGAGGCGCGTGAGATCGAGCCTTTGATGGGCTGGACGAGTTCGGGCGACATGAACAGCCAGGTGCGCCTCAAGTTTGCGACCAAGGAAGAAGCGGTGGCCTATGCCGAGCGCAATGGCCTCGCCTACCGAATTGAAGACCCAAAGCCCACCACCCGCCGCGTCATGGCCTATGCCGACAATTTTCGCGCCGGTCGCATTGCGCAGTGGACACACTAAGGGTTCGCAGTGCCTTGGCGGCCTGACAGGTTTGGCCCCGTAGCTCAGTGGATTAGAGCAGCCGCCTTCTAAGCGGCAGGTCGCAGGTTCGAGCCCTGCCGGGGTCGCCAAAAAATTTGTTACAAATTTCGCTTCGCCCCCCAGCTGCGTAAATCTGCCTAGCCTCCATCAGGGAACCGTTCAGGGCCTCAACGGCTTTCCCTTCGCTGCCATTGTCTGGCAGCAGGGAGTTTCAACATGAAGTATCTTCTCACCGTCGGTGTTCTGCTCGCCAGCGTCGCAATCCTGCCGGCACAGGCCATGACCCCCGCTGCCATCT
>CAIZGQ010000523.1 GCA_903932565.1 uncultured Hyphomicrobiales bacterium | reverse complement strand
GTATCAGCCTTTATTGGTTCAGCACGCACTGGGCTCATCGGCACAGATACAAATTCAGAAGAGGCTGGCTTTTGCGCAAAATCCGGCACGTTTGCAGCTGTAATCGTCGGGGCTGTGTTTGATCGGCCGAGGGCGTTTTGTAAAAAGGAGAGCAGGCCAGACGTTGTTCCGGCGGCCTGTGGACCAGGGTTGGCATTTGCTTGAACAGGCAAAAAAGGATCAGACGTGACGGGGCCTTTTGGCGGCATCGGCTGACTAACATTGGCCATCAGCAGCTTCACACGCGTGGCGGCCATGATTGGGGGCGCTGCGGGGACAGTTGCGCGAGGCCCGACATCGCCATTGTCCGCCGTGGTTGATGTCGCAGCAGATTGTGACCCTGCATCATTGAGATAGCTGCTGAAGTCATTGCTTCCAGCACTGCTCGAATCGGCTGTGTCAGCGGGTGTCGCAGACAATCCCCTTGACGCCAGAACGGGACTATCCGACGGCGAGGAGATTGACGGTGCAAGAGGTAGGGTCATGGCGCTTCCACCATCGTTTGGGCTAGGGCTAGGGTTTGAAATGCTTTTTTGACAATCGGCGTCTCAGGCTGCGCGGCAGTCGCCTCAACTCCCTTTGTCGTATTGGCCAAAGGCGGCTTGCGAATACCATCTGCGATTTTCAAGGCAGCGTCCCGCAGTTTCTGATCCCTTGGCTGGAAGGCATTGGCATCCATTGCCTGAAGCTTTTTCTGCATCTGAAGCCCCTCTGTTCCGGTCACAGCGGCGGCAAAGCGATAGAGATTTGCGCGGGACGCCTCGCTGGAATTTGGCGACACCAGTGTGAGCGCGGCGGCTGTTGCGCGTCGTGTCGCGCCATACGTGCCATCCAGCAATCCGCGCCTGGCAATCAAAAGATATGTTGAGGCCGCGGCTTCTGGCGTCAGGAGATCAACGACCTCCCGCAGCTTGGCGAAGTGCTCGTCATCTGCGGCAAGACCAAGCTCGATCACCCCGCGCACAAAGCCCTGGATGAAATTATCCGAAAATACGGATTTCGAAAATCGTTCGATATATTGGCGCGATAAGAGCGCAAACTTCTGCGTGTCACCACTGGTGCCAAGGGTCGCGGTTTCCTGGCGAAGTGCTGCTTCCTCCACAAGCCCACCAGGTTGCAGCAGCCGGGCAATGTCGAGGAACCGTAACCCCAGAGCACGGTCAACCGGCAACGTCAGACTTGCGCGAACCAAAGCAACTTGCGCGGCAAGGCTGGGGTCAAGGGTCAAAGGATCGATGGTTTGAAATTCTTCCAGGGCGTTTTGCGTGCGCCCAATCGAGTAGGCCACAGCACCCCGCAACAAATGCCGATCCTGCTCCGAGAGCGTCTTGTCAGCAAGGCAAGCGCGCACCCAGGCAGGTGTCCCGCCATTCAACGTTGCAATGATCAAGGCGCGGCGATTCTCACGCGTCATGCAAATGGTCGAGCCAAGATCGCGGATCAAGCCCCCAACATCAGCAAGGACTTTTTGCTGCTGCAATTGGGCATCGCGGTTGCCGATGGCGATGAGGTCCTGCAATCGCTGCATCTTGCGGACGGTCAGTGTCAGTTCAGAGTGCGGGCCCGGCATTTCAACGACGGGCAACGGCGGACCACTTTTTTTGTCGGCCTCGGCTTTGGCAGGCGCGCCATGAGCAGGCTCACTCGGCGCTTTGGCATCATGGCCACCGCCATGCTCCTCTGCGTGCGCAAGCGAGCAGATCGATAGCAAAAGCCCAGCCAGAAGAAGCGGCCGAAGTCTCATGTGGAGGGACCTCTGATCAAGATTTCAATACGGCGGTTCTCGGCTGCATCCGGACGCGTTGGAAATCTGAGCTTGCGGTCAGCCCAACCCTCCACATGCTCGACACGACTCTCAGGAATTCCGCCGCGCAGCAGCATGAATCGCGCAATCTGCGCGCGGTCGGACGACAATCGCCAATTGTCATAACCGCCCGCTTTGTATGGCCGCGAATCCGTGTGCCCGCGGATGACGATGAAGCCATTGCGCGCCTTCAACGTCTCGCCAATTTCCTGCATCATGCGCACAACCTTCGGCTGCGGTTGTGCAGATCCCACCGCGAACATGCCATAGTCGACATCGTCCGTCAGGCTCACGAGCAGACCTTCGGGCGTGGCCTTGACCTCAAGCCGCGGACCGGCACCAGACCCAAGATCACTTCCCAGTTTCTGTTCAAGATCCGTTTGCAATGTTGCGGCATCACGTTGGCGTTCAGCGATTTGCTTGGCTTCTTCTGCTTGTTTTGCAGCCTCAGGCGAGAGGTTTTTCAAATCAGGGGTAGCTGGTTTGGCATCGGCACCGAGCATGGCAACAGTCTTGGCATCTGCTCCCGCACCACTTTTGCCGCTGTCTTTTGAATCACCTTTGGCAGCAGCAATCGCGGGATCCTTTGCTGGATCCCGTGCGTCATTGCGAAACACATTGGCTGGCAGACGAAGTCGATCATCCAGATCAAGATTGTCTTTCGCTGGACTGGGGCGAACAAGAGGCTGGAATGGATCACGATAAGCCTCGCCCCGCGCCGCCGTTCCAAATTGAGCACCGGCAATTTTACCTTCCTCGATTTGTTCGAGCTTGGGTTCGGCACGGCTTGCAATTTCATTCAGGGCTGCTTCGGGATTGGCAAAAAGCCCATCTTCACCAAGCGGATCTCCGGCTGCTGCCTTCGCTGCAGCCTTGCTGTCTGTTGCCTTGCCATCACCTGCCTTGCCATCACTTGCCTTGCCGTCACCTGCTTTACCCTCAGGTGTTTTGCCATCAGGTGCCTTGCTTTCGGCTTTTTTCTCCTCCGGAGTTTTGGCAGCGACCTCGCCGCCTGCTTCATCGACGCTTGCCGCCTTGTCATCAGGCGCCTTCTTGGGATGCGCGTTCTCAACTTCCTTGTTGCTGGCAAGCCCCTTGCGGCTCACGGTCGAGTCAACCAGTTTGATGGGATTAAAATAGCGTGAGATTGAATCCTTTGCCTTCTCGCCTGACGAGTTGACCAACCAGAGCACGAGAAAAAACGCCATCATGGCGGTCATGAAATCGGCGTAGGCAATCTTCCATGCACCACCATGGTGGCCATCTTCGTGGCGCGACCCGCGCCGCTTGACGATGACGATCTCGACGTGTTTTTCGTCACTCACGGATCTGTCCCTCCGGGGCGTGAAGTGCTGCAACCCATTCCGTCAACTGAAGCTCCAACGTGCTTCGGCCAATGCGTAATTTCACATCGACCGGATCGCCCGCGCTGCAGGCAACAGCAAGGTTTTTCTGCCGCACACGTTGCGCGATGGCCTCGACCAATTGTTCAGGCCCTTGAATCTCAATCAGCGGTGTTTCCGGCTCACGCATCACACGATCAAGCGCATCCAGAAGTGCCTGCACCGAGCGATCTGCGACAGCGTCCAGGAGAAACGGACGAAGAATATCCGCGACGCTGTCGGCAACCAGATGCCGCAAATCCTCAAGCGAGGTTTGGACCATGCGGACGATTGTGTCGGCCGTGTCAGCGTATCTCGTCTCAATGTCAGCAAGCGCCTCTGCACGCTGCTCTTCGAGTGCGGTTTTTGCGTCTTCGGCTTCCCGCTGCGCCGCTTCGCGACCATCCGCGAGGCCTTTCGCATAGAGTTCGGAAAACTTTTCCGAGACGGCATCCTCATCAAAGCCCTCGGATCCCGGCAGATCAAATTGTGCCATCATGCCATCGGCAGGCTCAGCCGAGTCTGAAAAATCCCTGAGATACATGGCGAGGGGAACAGCATTGATGTTCATGCGCCGGCTCCGCTGTGGATCCATTTTTTGAGGATGGCTGCTGCACGCTCTTCATCGTGATCAACAAGATGATGAAGCCGACGCTGTGGTGAGTTTTTCTCGTTGGCACTCAAATCGCTGAGAAAGTCTGGAACATCATCATCCATGGAGCTCGCAAACATCGCGCCGATGTCCTCGCTCGTCATGGTCGGCAAGGCCATGGGCATGGGGGCGGATTCGAGGCTGGAGGCCGGTTCCATTTCGGAATAGCCTCCACCTGCTGGTGCAAGACTGCGCAGTGCTGGCTTCAGCCCTGCCAGCACGATGGCCGCCACGGCCACCATTGTCAGGGCCTTCATCAACGTTCCCGACTGATGCAGAATAAGATCTGACCAGAAAGTGCTCTGCTCAGGTTCGACATCTTTTGCGCCGGGGAATTCGACCGCAGTCAATTTGATCGTGTCGCCGCGATCCTTGCGAAGCCCGGCCGCCGAAACGATGAGAGCTTCAATTTCAGAGACCCGTCGGTCGATATCCTCCGGCGTTGCCTTGCTTCCCAAAGCGGTTGCAATTGCACCCCGGTTGAGAAGAACAGCGATGGAGAGGTTTTCAATGAGATAACCGCCAGACGTCGTCGTCACCGTCTTTGAGGATATTTCGTAATTGGTGGTTTCTTCGCGGCGCTGGTTTTCTTCGTTGGAATTTTTGCCGTCCGCGGACTTTGCCTGGTCCTGCGGAATATTACGTTCCACGCTTGTGGCTGCCTGGTTGGAAGAATTCTGCGCTGTCTGGTTTTCCTTTACCACGCGAACCGAGCGCTCGACGCGGGCATCCGGATTGAAGATCACTTCCTTGATTTGCCGCTGATCTGTATTCAGCCGCGCGACCACGCTGACCTGCATGTTTTGCGAACTCAGATAGGGCGCCAGGGTCCGGCGGATCTTGTCCTGCAAGGACGATGAGACGGTGCGTTCAAGCCCCAGGAGCTTTGAGGGCCCACCCTGCTCCGTGTCTTCACCTGAGGCGAGCAACGTGCCGTCGGTATCCAGCACGGTCACCTGATCGACAGTCAAACCGCCAACTGCGGCCGCAATCAGATGCCGGATGGAAAATGCACTGCGTGCGCCATCCAGAAGTTCGCCGCGAATGACAACGGAGGCAGATGCCGGCTGCGCGTTTCGCCGAAACGTTCCATCTTCGGGCATGACGATATGCACACGCGCCGCTTTGATGCCGCGCATGGTTTGAATCGTGCGCGCAAGCTCACCTTCGAGCGCACGCACGCGTGTCACATTTTGCATGAAAGACGTAAGGCCGAGCGAGCCGATTTTATCGAAGAGCTCGTAACCAGCACCGCCGCCGCGTGGCAGGCCCTTCTCAGCCAATTGCATGCGGGCGGACGCTGTTTGTCCACGCGCAGCATAAACACTTGTGCCGTCGGAGCTGACGTCGAACGGAATGCCGGCTTCCTGAAGTGTCGCGCCAATACGCGTCACATCTTCTCGATCAAGACCCGCATAAAGCAAATCAAAATCAGGACGCGTCAGATACCAGCCGCCGCCGATCACGACAGCAAAAACGCCAATACCGATCGTTGCAAGCAAAGCAAGCCGACGCAATCC
>CAIZGQ010000522.1 GCA_903932565.1 uncultured Hyphomicrobiales bacterium | reverse complement strand
GAATCAGGCCCGGCGAAGGACTTCAACCGGGGTTTTTCAACACAATCCGTCGTGAACTGCCCCTGGCTTCCCGCCAACAATCGGACATTCACGCGTCTGGAGTTGTGCAATCCGGCGCAATTTTACCGGCCGGGGAATTGGCCGCGACACGATGCGATCGACGCTAGCCGATGTGTCTGCTGCTACGCTAATCTCACGGCGGTCATCATACTGGGAAAACGCGGGCTCGAATTTGGCGTGATTGGAATCTGGGATCGCGGAAATTTTTCGGCGCATTTTTGAAAATGGCCTACAATCGTGGGGACTGAACGAGAGGTTAGATATGCGCACCCTTTCGGATCTTCGCAGAGCTCTTGCCGCGCTGCTCGTTCTTGCCGGGGGCGCTTCACCGGCACTGGCGGAATTCTGCCGCGCACCAACCCCTCCCGTGAATTTTGGAGTGTCAAACAGGCCGACACCACCGCCGCCCCCGATTTGCTACAACCAATTCACCAAGGAAAATAATTGTTCCACTGCTGAAACAGACAGATACAATGAAGAAGTCGAGCAATACAATAACTCATATCGAATTTATCTCGAATCACGAAAACAGTTTATCGACCGATACGTTGAGGAATTGCAAGAATACGTGGCCAAATCAAGTGAATACGCAAATTGTGAAATTCGCAATATCAATGATCAGTGATCGGTAAGGCTCCGCTAGCTTGGGAAGATCAAGCCCAAGGCTGCGGGAGCAAACCGGCGATAGCACTAACCAAATGCACTACGCCTGGCGAATGAGCGGCTATTGAGCGAACCTGGCTCGCGCATCGGTAATAATGTCCCCCTGAGGAACCTGAAAAAACTCGAAGGGAGTCGTCCCAAATTTGCAGACAAACTGCCGAATTGGCCACGCTGCGTCCGTTTCAGACATGGGAATTACTAACTTCGCCGGATTAGACCTTACATTAGTTCCGTTGAATCGAGATTCTCTAGCATAAAACGCGATAGCAGAGTTTGTGACGCAATCAATTTTTTCATCGGTTATTGCATAGTCGCCGTGCGGCCCGCGTGAAGGCTTATCTAATATCATCGTCAACTTATATCGAAATGCAGTCGCATGACTGTTTAGAGGCACGATGGAATTGGAATCGATGTAAACAGCTACTCCGGTCTTTAAGTCCGTTTTGATGTGCCAAAAATCTCGGGGAAATCTCCCTGCAAGGCGCGCCGTTTCAGTGGTAGCACACCCCGCTGGAACCGCCGGAACTCCAAGATCTGCGAAAACGAAATTTGCCGCGAAGCATGCTGTTTCTTTCTGCAGCTGGAGGCTACGAATGCGCGCATCCTGGCCCTCCGCAAGTCCATCGGCAAAACCTGACGCAAACGCACCCAAGCCAGACTGTGCTGCAGCCATGCCGAAGGCTTGGCCGGCGACCATAAGCGAGAATAAGACTGCAGCGATCGTCACAGCTATCATGCCCATTGAGCGCACCCGTTCACGACACCTATCCGCCCCGTCGGCCGAGATGTTGTTATCATTGCGCTCGTATCAAACAAAATCAGCAGATCCTCGCGCGCGCGCCCGCGCCCCCGCGCGCACGTAGGTGCACCTGTTCGGAATGAGGCATCCGGGGGTGTCCGACCTGGTGTCCAACCTCTGTCCAACCTCGAAACGTTGAACCCCTTGCCGCACAAGGGTTTGTCCAACCTGTCCGACCTGTCCGGGTGTTTGCCTTACTCTTACCTAGCGCAGCCCCCAAACCCATCCCGCACTCCCCGTCTGTTATATCTACTACTTCTATAGATAAAGGTTGGACAGGTTGGACAGGTCGGACAATCCCTTTTGGGATAAGCCCTCGACCTGTCCAACCTCACTCGGGGGGTTGGACAGGTTGGGCAGGCGACCGGTAGCCGTTCACCCGTCGTCCATCGCGGTAGACTTTCTCTCTCCGCCATCCGAGATGGCGCAGAGCGTTGCTGGCGCGCATCTCGTCCTTACGCTGGATGGATTTCGCCTCAAACCCCAGCGCCCCTGCGAGGACTTCGCCGGTCGTGAAGTCTGAGCGCGGTTGCAACGCGGACCAAGCGCTGATTCTCTCCTCCCAAGTGTCACCCACCCGGTAGTCGTGATGGGCATCAGGAGCGAGGCGTTGCGCTTCTGCCCAGGCAACGCCTTCGCGCTTGAAGATGTTTAACCCCTCCGCCCATAGCTGATCCCTATCGCGATGAATGCTTGGAGCGTCGATCGCTCCAACCTTAACCGGCAGAAAGCGACGGTTGCCCGTCGGGTCCGCTAAAAACTCGGGCTCATTGGTGGTGCCGATAAATACGGCGCGCCTCGGATAGGACGTCTGGAACTCTTTATATTTTGGAACCCAACAATCGTTCGTGCGGGTCACGACCGCCTTGATCGTCTCTAGGTCTCGGCGGCGAAGACCGCTCAGCTCAGCGACCTCCGCGATCATGACGCCCTTCAACCGTCGCGCTAAATCTGCCTCTGCCTCGTTGAAGGAGACTTCCCTGAAGAAACGTCTGGGATCTGGCACTAGCGCGGCCGCAGCGCTCGACTTCCCAGAGGCCTGTGGACCAACTAGGACCGGGACCATATCCGCCTTGACACCTGGCTCGTAGAGACGGCCGGCAACAGCCGTGAAAAGATATCTGCTAACTGCGACCGAGTAAGGTGTGTCGGTGACGCCCAGATACCGTGCGCAGAAGCTGCTAACGCGCGGGACACCGTCCCATTCGAGCCCCTCGACCCAGCGGCGACCACTGTCCATTCGATTTTTGTAGGCGGTTGCGTCAGCGCAATCCCTGACGGTGTCCTTTGACGGGGTGTTGAAACCGAGGCGTTCCAGTCGCAGGATGAATTCCACAATATCCCTGTCCGCTAGCGGTCGCTCTTCTTCGCCATCTGCGGCCACCAGAATGTGATCGAGAAATGCGTCATAGCTCAACCGCATACCGATCCCGTCTGAATCCCCGAGCGCTTCCGAGATGTTGTTCCAGGTCGCAGTGATCCCGCCCGATCGGTTACGCGGGAGGCTGGCGATCCCTCGACCGGTCACCGCAGCCGGCGCCTCTCCGTCAAGGGGGCTGATGTCAACCAATTGGCCGAAGACCGGATAACCCATCGCCAGGAGGAAGTCTGTCCCCTTGCGGTTCGCACGTTTGCAGGACGCATGCAGACAGCTGAAATGTCCCTGTTGATACCCGTTGGTCCCAGCCCGGAAATAGACGGTGCTGGTGTCGCCAGCCTGACCCGATGAGTGATCGGCTTCGAACGGACATGAAATTACGAGAGCGCCAGCACCCGTCTCACCGAACGTGTCCCAATTTTCGCCCATCCAGTCCCACACCGGATCTTCTATTGCGAAGGTCTCGCCGGGCGCGCCCGCACGATGCGGCCTGATGTCGAGATCGGAGGTATCGATTTCGAGGTTGACGTTTTCATCGTCGCCTTCGCCAGCGGGATAGAACCCGCTACGCGTGCGGATCGGGTCCGCGTTCGGATCCTCAAAAACAGGGTTCGCCGTGTAGTGGATCTGGATCGGGTCGAAGACCGCCAGATCAACCGGAATGGTAGCTTTACTCGCCCAAGCCCTGAGCGTAGCGCCGTCATAAGGCGTGCTCAACCAGAACCACAGGTGGGCCTTTAGCGTCCTCTCATTTCCGGGCAGGCCCGCCGAATTCGATAGCTGCCAATGAAAAGAAGCTGCGTGAAAACACTCCGGCAGGTGCTCCATGATGAACTCGCGGGCGCAGTGCGCTGGATCGGTAATCGGGTCACCGGATGGCTCAAACCCGTCAACGTCCAACATGATGATGTGCCGCGGCGCATCCTCGAAATCTGCCTTGATGCGCCGTCTATCGCTGGCGGGGCAGTCGAACCGGGGCGCGCCGCGTATCAAGCAGGTGCCAGTCCTTTGCTCTAGCCACCGGAGGAAAGCAGACAAGTGGTCAATGCCGCTGAGTACGGCGGTCTCCACTCGGAAGTGCTTCGCTCTGTCGTAGGGTTCAATCGTCCCATCAACGCGTACATGTTTCGCCATTCGTTTGGAGCTGGTAAGCGCAGTGATGGTATCAGACATTGCTCCGCCCCCGCCCCTTGGGATTTGAGCGGCCCCGGTGCGCCGACTGTCGAAAGAGCTTCTTGATCTCAATAATCAGGCAATGCGCGCCGCCGTCATGTAACTCGACCGTGCTGTCGTGGTGAGTGATGTCAAAATCGTGAGCTAGGAGACGGAGCACAACTGAGCCACGCCCCCATTCTCTGGACGTGACGCCGGCGGGATAAGCTTCGACCTCTAGTAGCCGGCTCCCATGATGGTTGAAGCCGAAAATTCGAAGTACAACGT
>CAIZGQ010000521.1 GCA_903932565.1 uncultured Hyphomicrobiales bacterium | reverse complement strand
GCTCCTCGCCGCCGCTTGCAACATAAACCACCACTTTGGCGCGACAAGGAGTTTACCGTTACCTGCCCCCGGAGGCCTCATAGGCGTTGTGAAAACGCCCGTGAACGGTGCAAGACCGCCATCGCGAAAGTACCGCTGTCCACCCGTTGCAGTCGTCACAGCCGTCCATATACTCGAGCATTAGCCTGCGCCGCCCTTGCGGCGAGTTTCTGGCACGGTGCGTAGGTCAGGATTTGTCCCATTGCGGAAGCACCAGCAGGTGCCCCAATATGACGACATGGCTCGTATCGCTCAATGCCACTGTGGTGACCTCCGGCTCGTCTGCGACGGCGAACCGAGGAAAATCTCGATGTGTCACTGTTTAGATTGCCAGCGCCGGAGTGGCAGCGCGTTCAGCGTTGCGGTCTTCTACTTCCGCGCCGCCGTCCGAAGCGACGGCAAAGACCCCGAGCGGTTTCAGCGAGCGTCAGCTTCGGGTTATCCGGTATCATTCTTCTTCTGCCCACGATGCGGTTCCAACGTTTGGTGGGAGCCGGAGCGTATGCCAGGCCTAGTCGGAGTGGCGCTCGGCGCTTTTGCCGATCCCGACTTTCCGGCGCCCATTCAGTCCGTCTGGACCAAAGAGATGCATCGGTGGGCTACGCTTCCGGAAGAAACGGTCCGGTTCGACGTAGCGCCTCCTCCGAGGCCCCCACAATGAATGTACGAGACTGCGAGCTTGCCGAAGCTGAGCTCGCCATAGCTTTATGGGAGGATTGTGGTCTCACGCGTCCTTGGAACGATACTCGGGTTGACTTCCGACAAGCATTGGAAAGCCCTGCATCCACGGTGCTTGGCGGCTTCCACGATGGCTTGTTGATCGCGAGCGTAATGGTTGGCTTCGACGGTCACCGTGGCTGGGTTTATTACCTGGCTGTCGATCCCGCCCATCGCCGACGCGGACTTGGAACGCAGATGATGACCGGAGCAGAGACGTGGTTGCGCCAGCTAGGAGCGCGGAAGCTACAATTCATGGTTCGCGGGGAGAACGCATCTTCGCTTCGCTTTTACGAGACGCTCGGGTTTGAGCAGCAGGCGGTCATCACCTTGGGCCGCTTTCTAGCGTGATGTGACGGGCCGGGCTTCCGCTAGCCATCTGTGGACGCCCCCTTCAGCGCAAGATGGATTTTGAAGCTCTGACGCGTAATCGGATGCTGCCATCTGTCCGGCCTGTGATGCGCCCTTGAGCGCTGGCCTGTATGGAAGTTCGCGGACCGGATCCAAATCACCCATAGCGTGCTCAAGTGGCACGGTGGAAAGCCCTGGTTTTTCCGATCCCGTCTCACCGACTGTGCGCCATACCCTCCATCGTCCGATTGCGCTTCGACGCCTCTGGAGCCAGCGACCGTCAGGCCGCCAGCGCCGGAGCCTTGTAGACGCCGCCCCTGGCCAGCAGCGCCCAGATGATCCTCGCGGTCTTGTTGGCCAGCGCGACCGCCACCAACATCCGCGGCTTGCGAGCCAGCATCTGCGCCAGCCACGATCCAGGAGGAGCGCCGCGGATCAACGCCTGCTTGATCACGGCGCTGGCGCCGATAACAAGCAGTCTTCGCAGGGTGCGTTCCCCGGCCCTGGTGATCTGCCCGAGCTTCTGCTTGCCGCCGCTGGATCGCTGGACCGGTGTGAGGCCAAGCCAGGCCGAGAAATCCCGCCCGCAACGGAACGAGTCCGCCCCAGGCGCCAGGGCGACCAGCGCCGAGGAGGTGACCGGTCCAACACCCGGTATCGTCATCAACCGGCGAGCGACTGGATCCTCCTTCGAGCGCCGAGCGATCTCGGCATCCAGGCTGGCGATCTCGGTCTGCAGGGCGGCGAGTATCCGCACCATGACCTGTAGGCTGACGCGGGCGGCTTGGGGGAGTTGGCTTTCCGGATCCTCGATCTCCGCGACCAGGCGCTCGACATACATCACGCCCTTGGGCGCGACGTAGCCGAACTCTGCGAGGTGCCCGCGCAGGCCATTCATGATCTGCGTACGCTGGCGGACCAGCAGATCCCGGGCGCGGAACACCACGCCGCTGGCCTGCTGCTCCCGGCTCTTCACGGGCACGAAGCGCATCGTCGGCCGTTGGGCTGCCTCGCAGATCGCCTCTGCATCGGCCTCATCATTCTTCTGCCGCTTCACGAATGGCTTCACATAGGCTGGCGGGATCAGCTTGACCGTATGGCCCAACGCCGCCAGCTCGCGCCCCCAGTGATGCGCTCCAGCGCAGGCCTCCATCGCCACGATGCAGCGCGGCTGACTGGCGAAGAACGCCAGCAGGCGGCCTCGCCCAAGCTTCTTGCGGAACACGACAGCGCCGACGGCATCGGCTCCGTGGGCCTGGAATACGGACTTGGCGCTATCGAGCCCGATGATGGTAACCTCGCCCATGGGCGCCTCCCTCGAGTGATGGTCAAAACACCTCACTCTGGCACACAGATGCCGTCGGGGGGCGTCCACCCCATCACCCATAGCAGGCTTTGCCAATGTCCGATTCCAGGCGCTGATTAGGGGCCGTTGTCTGAATGACCCCTGGTGCGTTCCTTTGAGCCGTCGCAGTTTCTGGGGCGCGAAATCGGCGAAACCCGTTGAATTTGAGGGGAGGTGACATTTCAATCCGGCGGCAAGCCACTTCGCGCCTAAGTTATCTTATCGGCAATTAATATATTAATAAGCGTTTCATATGGTAAGGTGCACATCTTAATGTGGTATTGTGGCCACAGACCGGTTGAATGTATTCGAGAGCCTAGGCGGCCAAGTGAGGCCGAATGCTTTCCAGCTCCGTACCGATCGCTCGGCGGCGCTCCATCAACTCGTAGTCGGCTTGCACACCCATCCAGAACCCATCCGACAGACCGAAATACCGCGCCAGGCGCAAATCGGTATCAGCCGTGACGGCGCGCTTGCCGAGCACGATCTCGTTGATCCGCCTGGGCGGCACGTTGATCGCCTTGGCAAGGCCCGTCTGCGACAGCCCCATTGGTTTGATGAAATCCAACAGCAGCATCTCGCCGGGAGTCGGATTGGGAATCTGGTCAGTGGTAGTCGACGATTTCAACATCTTCCGGTTCTCCTTCCGTCCACACAAAACAGAGCCGCCATTGGCGATTGAGCCGGATGCTGTGCTGTCCTTCTCGATCACCGTGGAGCGCCTCCAGGCGATTATTTGGTGGAACCGCCAGGTCCGATGATCTGGCGGCGTTGTTCAACATCCGCAATTTACGAAGCGCAGTCTGCTGAATGTCCTGTGGCAGTTTGCGGCTAAATCGCCCTGCCCAGATGCCTGCAGTCTCCGCGCATCGAAAACTTAGAATCATAAGACCGTATAACGTTATGCGTTATTAAGCGCCAGGCGTCATAATGGTTGCCAATAGCCCCCTTCACATATTGAGATCGGTCTGAGGCGGGAGACCGAGCCATCACGCGATGGGAGCACCAATTCCTAGGCTTCGACACCTTTCCCGCAGGTCTTTCGACGCTGGAAATCAGTCAGCTTTTTGTACTCGACCAGATGAAGCTCATGTCAGTCCGCGCGCCGAGTCCAGATAACTTATAACTGCAGCGACGAACGCGTGATCGTAGCGACCGGTCGCTACCTCGGGGAGGGCTTTGACGACCAGCGCCTGGACACCCTCTTCCTAACCATGCCGATCGCCTGGAGGGGAACCCTGGCGAAGTATGCCAGTCGTCTTCACCGGCTTCACGACCCCAAGCGGGAAGTGGTCATCTACGACTGCGTCGACCGCGACGTCCCGGTGCTCGCCCGCATGGCGGCCAAGCGCGCCGCAGGCTATTCGGCGATCGGCTATACGATCGCCCAGGGGCCGGGATTGTTCGACAGGTGGGCCCGTTAGGGAGGCGTCTAGGCAGGCGGGTCTTTGGCGCGGGATTGACTTGGCAAGAGACCTCGCGCATATTCCTCGCATGGAATACTTAGGCCTGTGAGTTGGGACGTCGAAAATACCGATGAGTTCGGAAGCTGGTTCGTCGATCTGAGCGAGACCGATCAGGATGCGATCGACTTCACGGTCGATCTGTTGATCGCGCAAGGGCCGAACCTACGCTTTCCGCACTCGTCTGGGATCGGCAATTCGCGATACTCGCACATGCGCGAGCTGCGGATTCAGAGTGAAGGAAGGCCGTTGCGCGTCTTCTACGCCTTCGATCCGCGTCGGTCGGCGATCCTACTGATCGGCGGCGACAAAACCGGAGACGACCGCTTTTATGAGCGGATGACCCCGGTCGCGGACGAGCTTTACGACGTGCATCTGAAGGAATTGAAGCAGGAAGGATTGTTAAAATGAGCGGACATCGCCCGTTTTCCGACCTCAAGAAGGGTTGGAGCCCCGAACGTCTCGCCGCGAATGAAGCGCGCAAGGCGAAGCTGACGGCCGAAATGGTCAGCCTGGAGCAACTCCGCGAAGGTCTCGGCATCAGCCAGGAGGAACTGGCGAACGTCATGGAGGTACAGCAGCCGGCCATCTCGAAGCTGGTCCGCCGCCCCGACATGAAGGTCAGCACATTGCGCGACCTGATCGCGGCTATGGGCGGCGAACTGCACATCACCGCGACCTTTCCCGACCGTTCGGTCGAGATCGGGAATTTCAAAGGCTCGCCAGCTTGAGCCCAGTCTCAACCCACTTCGATCACCGTTGATCGTCACCCCATATCGCCGTTAGCGACGTTCTCGGTTCGTGCCGCCATGCGTGTTTTAGCGCACAAACCTTGAGGTGAGCCCGTGCTGAGCGGCGATCAGGCTTGACGGGCGTCCTGCCGGGGACTCAGTCGATCTGAATTTGACCTTCGCACGGGCCAGAGTGTTGCTCAGACTACAGGGATTCCCACCGGCACGACCGTGGATGTGATGTTCAGCGGCGTCGCCATCGCAGGCTTTGCGATCCTCGGCTTCACTCTAGCTCTTTTGCCCCAGCTGGGCGCGAAGCGCTCGGTCGGGGCGGTCTTCTTCCTGACAGCCGTCGCGTACGCCATAAATGAGTGCCCTGCCCTGCGCGAGATAGACGATCGTCTGGAGGCGATCGTGCGCCCTTTGCGAGCGCGACGCCCGGAATGTTCTGGGCATTCGCCCTGACCCTGTTTCAGGACAAGTCGCGCGTTCCGGCTTGGCGCTGGGTTCCTCCGGTGATCAGCTGCCTGCTGGGTCTCCCCGCGATCCCAGGTACGGATTCGAACTTCAGAGCGATCTGGACCGTCCAGAGCCTGCTGTCGATCCTGCGGGTTGCACACAGTCTGGTGACGATCTGGCGAGGCTGGCGGGGGGACCTGGTCGAGCCCGGTCGCAGGATGCGGGAGTCGGTCATAGACTGCTTGTTAACACGCGAGAATGGATATTATCGCGTGTTACGGGGTGGAGATGAGCGTTTATGCGCAAGGGTTCGGAAGACACCTCCGGTGTCGATCGCGTCGAGACAGCTAAGCCCAAGCCGCCTACGGCGCGTGCGGCTATGGCGCT